>NZ_DFRO01000027.1:271953-394779 GCF_002381195.1 Acinetobacter sp. UBA3461
CTTTCATAAATCAAAAAACGATCTTCTTTTTGGTTAATATTTGCACTCCGGATTTCTTAGCATTCGTGCATAATCTGCGGATGAAATACATCGATTCAAACAAGCTTTCTGATCCTCAGTTCAAGCGATACACAGGCATCTCATGGTCAACTTTCTATTTGATGGTTGAGCAATTGCAGAAGCATGTCTCTGCCAAAGGCAGACCGCCCAAGTTAAGCCTGGAGGATCAGGTTCTGCTCTGTCTGAGCTATTGGCGGGAATACCGAACCTTATTTCACGTTGCGACGAGTTACGGGGTTTCAGAGCCCACAGCCTCAAGAATTGTCCGTCATGTTGAAGACTGCCTGATTCGGTCCAATCTGTTTAATTTACCCAAAGATTTACCCGAGGGCGAAGGCATCGACTGGAATGTTGTGATCGTGGATGCCACGGAAATTCCAATCCAAAGGCCTAAAAAAACAGAAGAAAAGCTATAGCGGCAAGAAAAAGACCCATACCTTTAAAGTACAGGCCATGATTCACTACAAAACTCAGCAAATTCTGAGTTTATGTACCAGTCGCGGTGCAGTGCATGATTTTGAGTTGTTCAAACGCAATTTAAACCAGATTCCTTTTGGGGCTTTTATCCTTGCAGATAAAGGCTATCAGGGGATTTATGTGTTGTATCCGAATAGCCTGTTGCCATTAAAAGCCAAAAGACATTGTAAATTGGATCCTGAATTGAAAATCTATAATCAAGAAATCAATAAAAGAAGAATCGGAATTGAGCATGTATTTGGCAGCCTGAAAACCTTCAAAATCCTTGCTGAGCGTTATCGAAATAGAGGTAAAAGGCTTGGTTTGAGATTCAATTTAATCGCTGGAATCTACAACTTGGAACTGAGCAAAAAATGATTTATGAAAGAGGTCTAATATGTAATAAAGAATCAAAGTTTTAAATTATATAAGATACTTAACATGCTTGAATATTAGACGATAAGAGAGGAGGTATTGAAGCAAAAATATATTTGAAAATACAAGTTATTTAGACAGCTTTTAAATAGATGAATAGCATGCTATTAAATAATAGCTAAAATAAATTAATCTCATCTTATACAGTTTTTAATTAAACTAATTGAACAACATTAAGAATCACTAGCAAAAGGTAAGTAAATCACCTGTTCTGATTTAAACACTAGACTCTAGCTGATTTGATCCGTTTTTTATTATAATAGTTCATAGACTGATTTTCTTTCTAAGGGGAGCTGAAAATAGTACGGTAAATATCTACCTATGATTATTCCGGAATATAAGAGAAGAGAGCTGATGTTTAAATCAGAACAGATAAAAAAGTGTTGTATAGAAAGATGAAAAAATGAATGAGTTCCAAAACTCATTCATTTGGATACATCAGATTATTTTTTCTTTTTCCAGTTGGCCTGGACCTGTTCAGCTACTTTCGGGTAGTCGAGGACAAAGCGAACATGACTTTCTACACCGGTTTTCAGGGTCGCATCATCCACAGTGAAATTCGGGTTATGGTTTGGTGCGGCCTGATTCATATCCTGATCGGCTGGTGTTGCTCCAACAAACACAAACAGGGATGGCATCAGCTGGCCATAGTAAGCAAAATCTTCACTAGCGCTAGCATTGTTGTCTAAAACATGCAGTTTATCTTCGCCATGCACACTCGCCAATGTCGGGCGCATCAATTCAGTCAAAATTTTATCATTGGTGGTGACCGGTGCATAGGGAGAAATTTCAACCTTGACCTTGACATCGTTGGCAGCAGCATTGTGTTCCAGCATTTTCGGCAACTCTTTTAAAATGCCTTGACGCACATCTTCACTATTGGAGCGGATGGTGCCAACCATATTGACCTGATCTGGAATGACGTTACCTGTTGTACCGCCCTGAATGCTGCCAATACTGACCACGCCCATCCCTTTAGTCAGGTCGGCTTTACGGCTGATCAGACTTTGTAAATTGGTCACCATCTGGGCAGAAGCATAGATCGGGTCTTTCCCTGCCCAAGGCATGGAGCCATGTACCTGACCGCCATTCACCTGAATACGTAAATGATCGGCACTATTTAAAATCGCACCATCTTTATAGAAAATATTGCCACTTGGCATGCCTGCCATGACATGCATCCCGAAAATGACTTCAGGTTTTGGATTGTTCAAGGCACCATCGGCAATCATTTTGCGTGAGCCAATCTGATCACCATGGGTGAAATTATCAATATCTGCACCGCCTTCTTCAGCTGGCTGGAATACAAACACCACTGTTCCTGCAATCTTGTCCTTGTTAGCGGCCAGAACTTTGGCAGCACCTAGGAGCATGGCAGTATGTGCGTCATGACCGCAGGCATGCATCACATAAGATTCTTTGCCTTGATAAATGGCTTTTTGTTTGCTGGCGAAAGGCACAGGTGCAGTTTCTTTAATTGGTAGTGCATCCATATCTGCGCGTAAGGCCATCACAGGGCCAGGTTTTGCACCTTTTAATACACCGATTACACCGGTTTTGGCATAGCCTTTACGTACTTCAATACCATAGGACTTCAGTTCCCTTTGCACCAGTTCGGAGGTTTTAAATTCCATATTGCCTAGTTCCGGGTGTTGGTGGATATGCTGGCGTAATTTGATGGTATGAGCTTCAGCTTTCTGCACAGAATTATCAATCCAGTCTGCCAGACTCATCTGACTGGCAAACGCAAGTGGAAGACAAAGACAAAGCTGCTTATACATATTCATATCTGGGGAGAACCTTAAGAATCGGAGATGGTTAAAAGGATATTCTAGAATGGCATACTGGCTTTAAATTAACCAAAACCTGCACGGTATATAGTCAATACTTCTAAGGTATAAAGAGGGAGTTACCTTGCTGTTTAAGGAAATTATTCAGTAAGTTTTATTGTAATTTTATGTATCACAGGGACATGTGGTTTTTCTCTCTTCATATACCTGCTTTCTATATTGAAATTTATTCAAAGAAGTATAGATCGATCAAATGATTAAATTTTGAATATTTATGATGGGGTATGTACCAGATTGGCATTGGGATTGCATGAAGTTAGCTTGCATTAATTTTTCATGGAATTTGAACATATGTTAAAACCTTTAGCTTTGTCTCTTGCTGTTGCAGCAAGCTTTTCTTTTATTTCTGCACATGCGGTAGCTGAAGATTTTAAAATTTTAAAACAGCTTGAAAGTAAACCAGTCCTACTCAAAAGTGGGGAATATAAAGGGAATTATTATGTTCCAAGCACCTTGAATACCATCACTTGGGGCTATTTACCTAACAAAGATGCCAAACCTGTGTTGACCATTCCATCGGGCAGCACTATTACCTTTGATACAGTTTCGCATGAAGGCTTGCTTGAAGACCAAGGGCGTGATGCTGAAAAGTATTTCACTTCTAAAGGTGTGAAACCTGAGCATATTTTGCCTGAAGCGAAACTAATTACAGGTTCAAAGCTGAAACACGATTTCCATAAAGACGGTCCACATATTATTACCGGACCTGTCTATGTTAAAGATGCGATGCCAGGTGATATTTTAAAAGTCGAGATTTTAAAGGTTGAGCCACGTGTGCCGTATGGTGTGATTTCGAACCGCCATGGCAAAGGCACATTGCCTGAGTTTCCTAAGCGTCAAAAGCATGATCATGCATCGCCTGCAAACCCAGAAGCCTATGGCAATGTTTCCATCTTTACTCCAATTGAAAAGAATAAAGAGGGTATTTGGGAAGGCGTTTTAAAAACCGAGTCAGGCAAAGCAATTCGTTTCCCATTGAATCCATTTATGGGCACGATGGGCGTTGCACCAAATACGAGCGACCCTGTGCATTCTGTGCCACCATCGTTCTATGGCGGTAACATTGATATTAATGATTTAACCGCAGGTGCAACGGCTTACTATCCAGTTCAAGTACCGGGTGCGTTGTTCTATACGGGTGATAGTCATTTTGTTCAAGGTGATGGTGAGGTCGCATTGACCGCACTTGAAGGTTCTGCACGTGCGACCTTTAAAATTACGGTATTAAAAGCGGGGAGTGACAAAATACCAGGTAAATCGTTGAAGCAGCCTTTGGGTGAAAATGATGAGTTTTGGATTACACCAGGTTTAGATGAAGACCTTGATGAAGCGATGCGTAAATCAACGCGTGAAGCGGTACGTTTTCTGGTTGATGAATATGGGATTTCAGAAGAAATTGCCTATGCGTATTTAAGCGCTGCGACGGATTTTGAGGTGTCTCAAGTGGTCGATAAAACCAAAGGGATTCATGCCATGATTCGTAAAGCAGACTTTAAGGAGTTTAAGAAAGAAGAAAAATAAGCAGAATAAAACTTAGAAAAAGGTTTGTGCTTTTGCCAACTGATTTAGACATGGTCAGTTGGCTTTTTCTTTTGTCACGATTTGAAAGTGTTTAGAATATAAAGAATTATTAGTCGATTTTAAATAAGAAAGGGGATAACGTGGCAATAGAAGAAAAACAAGCTTTGGTACTAGAACAGCCTAAAGATCAGAAAGTTTATTTAGATCTGCAGCATTCGACAGATTGGGTTGTTGTAATTAGTGTTATAGCATCAGCAATTATCAGCTTTATTGGATTTTTAATTACTATATACGTTGTAAAAAAATCAACTGAATCACAGATCAAGTCTAATGAGGACTTGATTAAATCCCAAAATGAAATAAAAGTTAAAGAATTAAAAACGCTCTATAAACAACGTAGGGCAGAAAACCTTAGAGTTATAATTTCTGAAATTTCATCATATGGAATTGGTTTTTTAAGTAATGCTAAATTTCGATATTTGATTACTAAAAACATAGCCAGTTTAGATAATGAAAGTTTAAAGCTGAATTACCATCAGTTTGAAAATAGTATAACCAAGGTGCTTTCATATATCAGACCAGGTGAGGTGCTAGATGAACAAGTTAGAAAGGAGTTATTTGACTTATTAGATATGGCAACGCAGTTAATTAGCTGTATTTTGGGAGATAAGGATTGTACTGACCAACTAGAAGAACTTGAATATAAGTTGGGATATATTAATGCAAGTTTAAACATATTTTTAATTAATATGCTAAATGAAGAAGCAGCCTAAGCTGCTTCTTGAAATCACTTCTATTTCGGTTCAGGCGGTGTCATCCCAAACTGCAAATACGCCATATTGGTTGCAATACGACCACGTGCAGTACGCATGACATACCCTTGCTGAATTAAATACGGCTCAATCACATCTTCAAGCGTTCCTGAATCTTCAGCCATTGCTGCAGCCAACGCTTCAACACCCGCAGGACCACCATCAAAACGCTCAAGCAGCATCGACAAATAACGACGGTCAAGCGTATCCAACCCATCTTTATCCACATTCAGCATATCAAGTGCACGTTGTGCCATATCTTGCGTGACTTCGCCTGTACCTTTGACTTGCGCATAATCACGCACACGACGCAGTAAACGGTTGGCAATACGTGGTGTACCACGAGAGCGGCGAGCAACTTCAAGCGCACCTTCGTCGGTCATAGGCACATCCATCAAACTCGCTGAACGTTTCACAATATGGGTTAAGTCTTCAACTGAATAGAACTCTAGACGCTGCACAATCCCGAAACGGTCACGCAGCGGAGAGGTGAGCAAACCTGCACGTGTGGTAGCAGCCACCAACGTAAATGGCGGTAAATCCAGTTTAATCGAACGTGCCGCAGGACCTTCACCAATCATGATGTCGAGTTGGTAATCTTCCATCGCCGGGTAAAGAATTTCTTCAATGACGGGTGAAAGACGATGAATTTCATCAATAAATAAAACGTCACCTTCCTCTAAGTTGGTCAGCATGGCCGCCAAGTCACCTGCACGTTCAAGCACTGGGCCAGAAGTGGATTTGAGATTACCACCCATTTCACGTGCAATAATATTGGCCAGCGTGGTCTTGCCCAGACCGGGAGGACCAAAGATCAGGGTATGATCAAGGGCTTCTTCACGGCCGCGGGCTGCACCGATAAAAATTTCCATTTGCTCACGAACCACTGGCTGACCAATGTAGTCATCGAGGGAGGTTGGGCGAATCGCACGATCAAACTGATCTTCGGGTTTTTCAGAACCACTGATGAGACGGTCTTGCATATCTATTAACTTAATCTCTTTATTGAAGCTGTTTGATGCTGCGGAAACAGCCTCAAATAATGATTTGTGTTTAGCTGCCATTGTGTAGGCGTTGTTTTACTTTTGAAAGATCAAAAGTAACAAAAATCTTTTGTTGAGTTGAGGGTACGTCCTGTACCCCAACTCAACTGGCGACATCCATGTCGCGAGTAATTTATATAAATAAGAGAATAAACAAACTTATTTAACATTAAGTCATTTTCCTATTATTTATTCATCGACTTCAACGCTGCACGGATAATATCACTGGCTTCAGTAAAATCACCTTTGGCTGCATTAACTAGTTTTTGGGCTTCTAGAGGTTTGTAACCCAATGACTGTAATGCAGCTTCCGCTTCTGCCACTGCAGAATTGCCAGTAAATTGAATTTGCTCAGTGGTAGAGTTGCTTGGTGCTGTACCTGAAGCCATGGCTTTAAAGCGGTCACGCAATTCAATCATCAGGCGTTCTGCGGTTTTTTTACCTACGCCGGGCACTTTCACCAGTGTATTCACATCTTCATGTTCAACGGTATGAATCAGCATTTCTACACTCAGGGTAGACAAAATGCCAAGTGCCATTTTAGGACCAACGCCATTCACCTTTAATAAAGTACGGAAAATAGTTTTTTCCTGGGCATTGATAAAGCCATAAAGTAACTGGGCATCTTCACGCACGGCCAAATGCGTCCATAGGGTAATTTTCTGGCCTTTTTGCAGCTGGCAAAAGGTAGTCAATGGCGTATCAATTTCATAACCCACGCCGTTTACATTCAATAAAACAGTCGGTGCTTCCAGTGCCAGCACTTCACCAATCAGACATCCAATCATTTTTTATAAATACTCAATTTCAATACGGGCATAGTAGTCAGCATTCGGTCTAAAGGCAAAATACTGCAAATCAAAAAGTTGCGATTTGTCGAGATTATCAGCAAATCGTATAAATTATTAAATTAATCCAGCTTTATTGCCATGCAGTTCCTGAGCCAGGTTATAAGCCTGATGATCCGAAAACTTGGAAATAATATCCAGTACCTGCATGATATTGTCATAATGATCGGCATGGAACTGCGCACCTGAACGGTTCAGAATTGCCATCAGGCGCTGTTCCTTAAAGCTCAGGTTTTTATGGGGTGTGGTTAAGGGAATAAAGGCATCCAGAATGGTTTGCAGACTCTGATGAGCAATAATTTCCAGACCGGCTTTTTGCGGATGTTCAAAGATTTTGTCTCTCGCCAGTTCTTTGGCCCGGTTAATCCCGATCTCAATGTCTGAACTGCAATAACCTAACAATGAGCCTTTTAGCTGGCCCATCAGAATTTCCTGCTGGTGATGGGCAAATGCCGTCGTGACTTCAGCTACCAGACGTTTCATTACCCGGCCACGCAGGGCAGCAATTTTTTGCTGCCAGGTTGTATCCGGCATCCCGATCTCGGAAGGTGTTCCATAATCCCCTAACAAGTTTAAAAATACTGGTTCTACTTCGGCATAGCTGAGCATATTCAGACTGATGCCATCTTCCAGATCAATCAGGGCATAACAGATATCATCGGCAGCTTCGAGCAGATAGGTTAGGGGATGACGACAGTAGCGATATTCACCCAGCTGTATCAGTCCAAGCTGTTCAGCAATTTCTTTTAAAATCTCTTTTTCAGACTGATAACAACCAAATTTCGGACGATGGCTGGCTGGCGTATTGCCAGTAGGATCGATGGTCTGAGAGAGCCATGGATATTTCAAGTAAGCACCTAAAGTGGCATAGGTCAAACGCATACCGCCATCGTTAGGATGATAGTCAATCTTGGTCAGCAGGCGCAGACCTTGAGCATTACCTTCAAACTGACGAACATCGGCTTCCTGCTCCGGACTTAAGTTTTTCAGGAAATCAGTATGAGAGGCATCATCAAACCATTCACGAATAGCGTATTCACCGGCATGGCCAAAAGGCGGATTACCAATATCATGTGCCAGACAGGCAGCCTGAATGATGGCACCGACATCGGCAGGAGAAATCCAGGGAGGTAACTGATCCTTGATTTTTTCCGCAGCCAGCATACCCAGGGAACGCCCAATACAGGACACTTCCAGTGAATGGGTTAAACGGGTATGAATGCCATCATGCTGAGTCAGAGGGTGGACCTGGGTTTTACGATTTAGCTGGCGAAAACTTTGCGAAAAAATAATACGATCATAGTCTTTATGGAACGGGCTACGCGCCAGTTCAGAACTTTGCTTTTTGCTGCCAATACGGACAGTGGAGAGTAATTCCAGCCAACGCATTTGAGTCATTTATCATTATTCAATCAATTCTTTAACACATGATGCCAAAAATGGAGCTAAAAATATATGGAGTTGCGACATAAGTTGCCGTCTTAAAGTGAGATAAGAGTAAAGAGTGTTTAAAAGATGATTTTAATATTGAGATACTTCAATAGACGACAAGAAATATTTATTTTCAAATAAAGGGAGTTTTTTTAAGGTATTCGGCACACTGAAGCAAGTAAGAAGGTTTAATTCTAGATAAATTTGTTGTTGAAAAATAATACAATTTTGCGACTAAAAATAAAACTTTAACGGTTTTGATTTTTCTGCAAGAAAATGTGTTAATCTAATCGACTACATTAAATTTTTTTAACTGAAAATAAAAGTATTATTTTAAAAATCCTGATAGTTTAGCGATCAGATTTATTAATTCCTCACTAGCTGATTCCAGTATTTCACAGTAGAATATGCGCTCTCTCAAGTCACATTGTGGCATGGTTCACAAGACCATCCCGTGGAGCCAAAATCAGCATGTTTATCGTTGCCGGTGCACCTGCACATTCTTCTTTTAAGAAAACTCAACTACTTTCGCGTTTGTCGTCAATTAGTTCTGTTCAATCACTAGAAAGTCAATTTGTTTATCTTTTTGACCAAGCGCTCAACGAGCAACAACAGCAATCCGCTTTACAGCTTCTCAACGATGGTCAATCATTTGAACTGCACCAGGCTGCAAGTGATGAAATCCAGATTTTAGTCACACCGCGTGTCGGCACGATTTCGCCGTGGTCCTCGAAAGCGACTGATATTTTCAAGAATTGTAATACACCGGTTCATCGTCTTGAACGCGGTGTTTTATTTACGCTGAAGGGTGTAAAAGAGCTTTCTACAGAAGCATTACAGGTCTTGCATGACCGCATGACTGAAAGCGTATTTAATGCAATTGAAGATGCGGCTGCACTATTCATCGAAACTGCGCCAAAACCTTTGAACTCGATTGATATTCTGGGTCAAGGAAAAGAAGCACTGGTAAAAGCCAACAATGAGTTTGGTTTTGCACTGTCTGATCAGGAAATTGATTACCTGACAGAAGCGTTCACTAAACTGGGCCGTAACCCGAATGACATCGAACTGATGATGTTTGCTCAGGCAAACTCTGAACACTGCCGTCATAAAATCTTTGGTTCTGAATGGACCATTGATGGTGAAGTTCAGCCATTATCATTGTTCCAGATGATCAAAAATACCTATAAAGAATCACCAACAGACGTATTGTCAGCATATAAAGACAACGCATCGGTGATTGTTGGTTTTGATACTCAGCGTTTCTACCCAACGCAAGAAGAAAACGGTCAACACGTTTATAAATACAAGAGCCAGGCTGCTCACATCCTGATGAAAGTGGAAACCCACAACCATCCAACCGCGATTGCACCATTTGCCGGTGCAGCGACAGGTTCAGGCGGCGAAATCCGTGATGAAGGTGCAACAGGTCGTGGTGGTAAGCCAAAAGCTGGTTTAACTGGTTTCACCGTATCTAACCTGAATATTCCTGGCTTTGAACAGCCTTGGGAAGAAAACTACGGCAAACCATCACGTATGGCATCTCCACTTCAAATCATGATTGAAGGTCCATTGGGTGGTGCCGCGTTCAACAATGAATTTGGTCGTCCTGCATTAAATGGTTACTTCCGTACTTTTGAACAAAATGTAAATGGCGAAGTCAAAGGTTTCCATAAGCCAATCATGATTGCCGGTGGCTACGGTAATATCCGTTCAGACCATGTTGAAAAAGATGCAATCCAGCCAGGCGATTTACTGATCGTTCTTGGTGGTCCTGCGATGCTGATCGGTCTTGGCGGTGGTGCAGCGTCTTCTGTAGACAGCGGTAAACTTGGTGAAAACCTGGACTTTGCTTCTGTACAGCGTGAAAACCCGGAAATGGAACGCCGTTGTCAGGAAGTGATTGATACTTGCTGGCGCATGGAAGATCACAACCCGATCGTGTCTGTACACGATGTAGGTGCGGGTGGTATTTCAAATGCAATGCCTGAACTTGTGAACGATCATGAGCTTGGTGCGGTACTTGATCTGCGTAAGATTCCATCGCTTGAACCAGGTATGTCTCCAATGGAAATCTGGTCAAACGAAGCACAAGAGCGTTATGTACTTGCGATCCGCCCGTCTTCATTAGAATTATTTGAATCAATCTGTGCACGTGAACGTTGTCCGTTTGCGGTATTGGGTGAAGCGACTGAAGCGCGTCACTTGACTGTTGAAGATCCGTTATTCGGCAACAAACCTGTGGATATGCCAATGCAGGTGATGCTTGGCGGTACACCACGTATGAGCCGCTCATACGAAACAGCTGAACGCAAAGGCGACGACTTCGATGCGTCTAAAGTGACTGATCTTAAAGATGCGATTTATCGTGTCATTAAGAACCCGACGGTTGCCTCTAAATCATTCTTGATCACCATTGGTGACCGTTCGATTACTGGGATGGTTGCACGTGACCAGATGGTTGGTCCATGGCAAGTGCCTGTAGCGGATGCTGCAGTCACCACAACAAGCCTTGTAGGTTACACTGGTGAAGCAATGGCAATGGGCGAACGTCCACCAGTTGCATTGTTAAACCCAGCAGCTTCTGCGCGTTTATCTGTTGCTGAATCAATCTCGAACATTATGTCTGCCAAGATTGATCAAATTAGCGATATTAAACTATCTGCAAACTGGATGGCTGCTGCGGGTCAACCGGGTGAAGATCAAGCCCTATTTGAAGGCGTTAAAGCGATTGGTATGGAAATGTGTCCAGCACTGGGCATTGCAATTCCAGTTGGTAAAGACTCGCTTTCAATGCGTACCACCTGGAATGACGAAGGCGAAGACAAATCTGTGACTTCTCCAATGTCAGGCGTGATTACTGCATTTGCACCAGTCACTGATGTTCGTAAAACATTAACACCTGAGCTGAAAAATATTGAATCTGTACTGGTTCGTATTGATCTATCTAAAGGTCAGTTCCGTTTAGGCGGTTCGATCCTGGCTCAGGTGTATAAAGCTATCGGTTCTGTCACTCCAGATGTCGACAGCTTTGAAGACTTCAAAGCATTCTTTGCACTGGTTCAAGATTGGAACAACCGTGGTCTGATCAAGGCTTACCATGACATCGGTGATGGTGGCTTACTGGCAACTGTTGCGGAAATGATGTTCGCTTCACGTCTTGGTGTAGCTCTGGAACAACAAACTGTAGCTTCACTGTTCGCTGAAGAAATCGGTGCAGTTCTGCAAATTGCGAAAGCAGATTGGGAAGCATTACAAGCAGAAATCGCAGCATCTACACTGAAAGATGCGATCTCTATAGTAGGTACAGTGAATAATTCTGATCAGTTATCTGTAAATGGTCTGGTACTGGAACGTGCGGACCTGCAAGTGGCTTGGACTGAAGTTTCTCATCAAATCCAGCGTCTGCGTGACAACGTAGAAACTGCAGATCAAGAATTTGCGTTAGTTACTGACAAAGCGCACAAAGGTTTGATTGCTCAACCGACATTTGATCTGAACGAGCAAATCGAAGCACCGTACATCAACTCACGTCGTCCAAATATGGCGATTCTGCGTGAGCAGGGCGTAAATGGTCATGTAGAAATGGCAGCAGCATTCGATAAAGTCGGCTTCAATACTGTTGACGTACACATGAGTGACTTGCTTGCTGGTCGTATCAGCCTGGATGATTTCGAAGGTCTGGTGACGTGTGGTGGCTTCTCTTATGGTGACGTATTGGGTGCAGGCGGCGGCTGGGCAAAATCAGTACTGTTTAACCAGCAACTGCGTGACCAGTTTGAGAAATTCTTCAACCGCCAGGAAACCTTCTCTTTAGGTATTTGTAACGGTTGTCAGATGTTGTCTCAATTGGCTCCATTGATTCCAGGTGCGGATGCATGGCCTCGTTTCCATCGTAACAAGTCAGAAGTATTTGAAGCGCGTAGCGTAAACGTTCGTGTAGAGAAATCTCATTCTGTATTGCTTGAAGGTATGGAAGGCTCAATCCTGCCAATCGCTGTGGCTCATGGTGAAGGTCGTGTGGTTGCATCAGCTGAAAGCATTACTGCGTTGAATGCCAATAACCAGGTAATCATGCGTTATGTAGATAGCCAGGGTAATGCAACTGAGCAATATCCACTGAACCCGAACGGTTCGCCTGAAGGGATCTCTGGCGTGACCTCTAAAGATGGTCGTGCAACGATCCTAATGCCACACCCTGAGCGTAACTTCCGTGCAATCCAGCATTCTTGGAAACCAGAAGACTGGGATCAGGACGGTGCTTGGTTACGTATGTTCCGTAATGCTCGTAAATTTATTGGTTAATTAAATCAGTGAGTTGAGAAAGCCACCGGAAGGTGGCTTTTTTTATTTGCCAAAACTCGTTTTGTATAATTTTCATATGTCAGTTGAATTTAGCTGAATTGTATTACGAATTTAGAGGTAGAGTTTATTACAGCTTTATTTGATGCATAAAATAATTATAAAAATAATGACAGTGTTTATATTCACGTTTTTAGCAGGTTGTGAGTGGTATATGTGGGGAGTGAACTTTCATCGAATCGATACGGCTAAAAAATAGGATAGTTGCCAAAGCTCAGCGCAAGCAGTATTAATGGTAGATAAAACTGACACGATTCATGTGAGAAGATTAAATTTTGAAGTCGCACGAGCAATCTCGTGCATATACGATGTATTTCCGCTTGAAAATCATGTTTCATCGAATGTTGTGAAAAAGTATAGAGGAAATCACAACCAATACTAAACAACGCTTTTACGAAAAAGTAGAATTTTCTAAAGCATTGGATAGTACTTCGATGATAATGCCGCGAAATGATTATTGTAATTAATAGTTTTTAAAAACAATAACTAAAATTTACCATATGGAAAAATAGTAATTTATTCAGTAAGATGTAGATACTCAGCCACCCATTCGGTGGTTTTTTGTTTTTAAAGCATTTTGCTTTTATTTTTAATCTCTCACTGAACTGGTTTGGATTTTGCTTTTATATAGGTATAGAGGTGATATTGTGTAATTTATGCACAATAAATATGCATTTTAAAGCAAAGATGATATAGATCATTTCAGTATCAACACTCATGTATGAGGTGATGACATGGCTAAAACACTCAGAATAATAGATAGAACGGAACTACGTCAGAAAGGTTGGTGGTTATTTGGTTTTGTTGTTGGTTTACAGGTGCTATTTTTGCTAGGCAGTTATTTGCTACAGGGTTCTTGATCATCAGATTTAATAAAAGCCACCGAGAGGTGGTTTTTTTCATTTTTGATTTTATGTGTGTATTACTTTTAATGAAGCGTCTTGGTTACTTTGAAGAATGAGAAATATATTCCGTAAAGTAACCAAAATCCTTTGTTAGCCTGATGGGCATCTATGTCCTACGAGTTGACGAGTGGCATCTATGCCGTAGGGTATTTTTAAAATAATGAGATATTAGGGAAAAGATGTATAATCTTAATGATCGACAACTATAATTCTTTTACCACTAATAAAGAAAAACCACCCGAAGGTGGCTCTTTATCTCTAAACAGTTAATTGAATCTGTTTCAACACCGCCTTCAGTGTATTCACAAAATCAAACTGATCATTGGTACTGTCCTGATAACGCCATGCGACATAACCATCCGGACGAACCAGAATTGCACCAGATTCATGAATTTCAGACTTGGCATTCCAGGTGCCATACACATCGCGGTAGTCACGTGAACCGATTTGAATTACATTCAAATAAGGTAAGTTCAGTGATTCGGTCGCCTGTTTCCAGCCTTTACCCGATAAACCAGTCAGCAGGGTAAAACGACCTTTACCGGTAATATCCAGAGTGGACTGCTTTTGACCATTGGTATTAATCAGCCAGGTATGTGGCACTTTAGCACCCGGACGTGTTGTTGCTTGCAGATAAAGCTGCTGATCACGCTCAAATCTTTCAGGCTCAGCTTCACTAATGACTGCATTAGAGGTATAGCGCTGATTTAACTCTACACCTTGCGCATTAAACTCATAGTTTTTAACTGCCAATGCTTTAAACAGCTTTTGACGGATTTCAGCACCTTGCTCATCTTCAGCAAAGATACGCTCCAGCATTTGTTTTTGTGTAGCCACGCCTTGATCAAAACCAAAGACTTCTTTCAGGTATTTATAGTCAAAACGTGACTGGTTCGCACGCGACACGATCTGTTTGCCCACAGGTGCACGTTCAATTGTATAGGAATCCAGCAGGGAAGGCGCAGCCCAGCCCTTGACTGCATAAGCCAGTTTCCAGCCCAGGTTAAAGGCATCCTGCAACAGGTATTTGAACCTAAACCACTGGATGGTGGATGACGATGCACTGCATCTCCGCCACAGAACACACGGCCTTTGGAATATTCGGTTGCCCAGGTCTGGTTCACATACCAGTAAGACAGTTTTTGAATTTCGACATCTTCTACTTCAGCACCAACAAATGTATTGAGACGTGCCCGAACCTATTCTTCAGTGACTTGCGGCTCACCTTTGGAAATGTCAAAGCCCCAGCCCATAATCCATTCATTCCATGGTGTAATGGTACGCAGTAAGCCCATACCAAGATCACCAAAGCTCGCTTCCGGATTGACAATCCATTGCAGGATGGCAGGGCGGTGCTGCACATATTTAGTCAAATCAGCCTTAAAGGTCACATACACTGTACCGGCACGGCATGACGCCTTCCAATGGCAAACCAAGTTGTTCCAGTACTCGTGACTTGGCACCATCCATACCGACCAGATATTTCGCTCTTAAGCTAAATTCAGTATTGGTAATACGGTTCAGGAAAATTGCTGTGACGCCATGTTCATCCTGTACATGAGAGAGATATTCAGTATTAAAGTTATAAACGGCGCCTCGTTCACCCGCATTCTTCACCAGTAAAGCTTCCATTTTTGGCTGAATCAGATCAACCAGTGGGCATGGACTGCCTTTGATATAGTCACCATGACGTTCATCACCGGTACCTCAGGCACTCATGCGTGCAATTTCTTCGCCAACCAGGCTGGTAGTAATCAGGCTTTCACCCATTTGTTCCCAAGGTGTAGCAATTTCTTTGACCTGTTCTTCAACTCCTAAATCACGTAATACCTCCATGGCACGTTGGTTAGTAATATGTGCGCGTGGACTATTGGCTGGCCAGCTAAACTGGGTAAACAGTTGTACCTTGATACCATAATTGGCCAAAGCCAAACCCAATGTTGAACCTGCAGGACCGGTACCAATGATCAAAACATCAGTGTCATAATGCTGTGTCATACAAGACTCCATGTATATGCGTGAAGAACAAGCCATCTATATGGTCATGCAGTCTAGTAAAACAGGATCTGTTCATATACCGATATTCATATAAACTATCGACCTATTCTTATTTGCAATGCGCGGGTCATAATCTTAAGATGCTGACCTGATCAGAAACCGGGCAGCTTATGGAACTTCGACATTTACGCTATTTTATGACTGTGGCGCAGCAACAAAGTTTTACCAAGGCTGCCGAAAAGCTGTTTACCGCTCAACCGTCATTAAGCCAATAAATTAAGGATCTGGAACAGGAAGTTGGGGTGAACCTGTTTGATCGTTCATCCAGAAAAGTCAAACTTACCGATGAAGGACGTGCTTTTCAGATCTACGCGGAAAAAGCACTAGAAAATGCCAAGCTGGCAGTGGCAGCAGCACGCCAGGTCGCACAGCAGAAAAATAATCAGATTCATATTGGCTTTCTGAATGTTGCAGAAATCAAGGTGATGCCCCAGATTCTGGCACAGCTTAAAAAAACCATGCCTGACTTAAAAATTCACTTGCATAGCCTGACCTGTATGGAGCAGATTCAGCGGCTAAAAAATGCTGAACTGGATTTATGTATTACCCGCTTTCATCTGGATCATCCAGATTTTGACAATATTCATTTATTGACCGAACAGATTTACTTGCTAGCTGCTCAGCATTTGCATCCTACAGATCGAATCCTGAAATTACAGGAACTGAAAAATCACAATATGATTATGTGTGAGCAGAATGCAACACCCGTGTTTTATGAAAAGCTGGATCAGCTGCTTGATATTGATCAGCTCGAACATGAACAGCTACTGTGGGTGACCAATGTATTGCAACACATCAATCTGACCAATATGGGAATGGGTTTTAGTTTTGCTCCTGAGTATTTACTGAGATTTTTGTATGATCATGTGAAAATCATCCAGACGGATCAGGTGCTCCCAAAACTAGGCTTGTATGCAACATTTAACAAGAATTCTCAAAATCCTGCATTGAAGATAATTACCCAGGCCCTTAAAAATACAATAAATATTTGAATTTCAGGAAGGAATATATGTTAAAGCTGATTTATTACGTACCGGACGAAAATCTGGAAGATACTAAAAATGCAGTGTTTTCAGCAGGAGCAGGGGGTATTGGTGAGTATACGAACTGCGCCTGGCAGGTTTTGGGAACTGGACAGTTTAAGCCGCAAGAAGGTGCAGATCCTCATATTGGTGAAGTGGGAAAATTGGAACAGGTGGAAGAATGGCGGGTAGAAATTCTGGTGCCTGATGAAAAGGCAGTCGAGGTCGCTAAAGCCTTAAAAGAAAGCCATCCTTATGAAGAGCCAGCTTTTGAGTTTATCCAGCTGCTGGATATCAAGGTCTAAAATCAAAGTATTATTCATATCATATTCATTACGGCGTGTTCATCCTGGCGCGCCGTCAGTCTACATTTGAAAAACAGTAAAACTGGTTTTGTTATTATAAAATTTGCCATAGCACTCCAGATAAAAAATACAATAAGGAAAATAACAATGCAGTGGCCAAAACCGCTGAGCAGAATGCTCAAAAATACGCTTAGTAAATCCATTCAATACAGTGCAGAAATTCTGCATAGTCGTATTCCCTATTCCAATGATAATCCTTATCTGGATGGTATATTTGCCCCGCAACGGCAGGAGCATTTCTCTACTCAACTCATGGTAGAAGGACAGATTCCGGCAGAACTCGATGGTGCACTAATGCGGATTGGCCCAAATCCAATTCTGGTCAAAAATCCCAGAAATTATTATTGGTTCACTGGCGATGGCATGATTCATGCCTTGAGACTAAAAGGCGGTAAGGCACATTGGTATAAAAGCAGTTATGTGGGAGATGCCAGTGTGCAGAAGAAACTTCACCGACCACTCACTCCAGGCAAAACGCGCGGTGTTGCTGATGCCGTGAATACCAATGTTATTAACTTTGCCGGAAAAATCTGGGCACTGGTAGAAGCGGGTGCATATCCAATTGAGTTGAATGCTGCACTGGAGTCAAAACGACATCATTTATTTGAAGATGATCAGGATTTTCCATTTACTGCCCATCCGCATATTGATCCTGAAACGGGCGATATTCATGCGATTTGTTATGATGCTTTAAGTCAGAACAAAGTTTTTTATTTGCAGATAGATTCAAAAGGTAAGTTGAAACATCATGTCGACATTCCAGTGAAACATGGTCCGATGATTCATGATTGTGCCATTACCAAATCTCAGGTGCTGATTCTGGATCTGAATGTGAACTTTTCTGTACGCAGTGCATTAAAGGGTTCAATGTTGCCATATCAATGGAATCCAAAACGGCAGGCACGCATTGGTATATTGCCTTTTGGCGGTAAAGCAATTGATATTCGCTGGTATGAGATTGATCCCTGTTTTATTTTTCATACCGTGAATGCTTATGAGCTGGATTCTGGTGATGTGGTTATGGATGCGGTGGTGCACTCCAAAGCATTGGTCAGTTCGATTCAGGGACCGATTGAAGATCAGGATATTCGGCTAGAACGATTCATTTTTGAACACGGTACTGGAAAAGTGGTTCGGACGATATTATCCGAGATGAAACAGGAATTCCCACGGATTAATGAAGCATTTATCGGGCGACAGTATCGTTATATCTATAGTATTTCTTTTGGTGAATTTGACGATCCTTCCCATGTCAGCAGCAATACAGTGATGTGTTTTAATTTAAGAACCAGAACCACAGAAAGCTATTCCTTTGGAAAAAACTGGGTCACTGGTGAGTCTGTCTTTGTCGCATGGGAAGATGCTCAGGCAGAAAAGGATGGCTGGCTAATGTCTTATATCCATGCTTTAGATTGTAGCCCCTCGAAAGTGGTAATTCTGGATGCCCAGCATATTACAGAAGGACCCATTGCAACGATTCATTTACCAGTTCGGGTACCGGTCGGATTTCATTGTAACTGGATTGATTATCGGAAATTAAGAGCGAACTATTCTTAAAAAATGATTTAGCATCGACTTGTATTTGCTCTAAATAGATTTCTTCCTTTTCGCCATCCGCGTATCAAATATTATTTCTTTTCAAAATAGTAGTGAATTTACATTGAGGTGACATGGATGTCACCTGCCAGACAGAGGTTCAAGGATGAACCTTCTGTCTGGCAATGGCTTTGGTTACTTTGGCCTGTCAAAGTAACGAAAATGCCTACGCGTATATCAGTTAATTTAAGAAAACAGTCGAGGCCGTGATATTCATTCAATAAACGTACTTAAATCTTCTGAATAAACAACTCACGATCAAAACGGTACTGCGGGAAGAATACCCCATCTTTAGCACGTTCACCTGCACCAATCACCATGACCGGATACTGTTCGTCATTTAATTTCAGAATTTCACGAACCATGGGCTCATCGAAGCCTTCCATCATACAGCTATCAAAACCATAAGCGCGTAAAGCTAAAACCAAATTTTCACAAGCCAGCGCCGTGGTTTTAGTCGCCCATAGTTTTGCATCAGCGGGGCTGAAAGCAGAAACCGGCATCTGCTTATCCAGAGTACGGGCTACTTTGAAAGCGACTTTCTTAAAGTTACCAAAGGCATTCAGATAACCTGTCTTGTAGTTATAGGGAATGTACTTATAGTACTTCTTGATTGCTGGAGGCGCCTCAGGAAATGGAAACTCACTAATATTCAGTTTGGCCATTTTATCAATGCGGTCAGTACGTGCAATACAAACAATCAGTTCAGAAGCCGTTTTAGCGGCCAATTGGTTCATGCAGGCTTTCACCAGATGCTTTTTCTTGGATGGGTTCTGCACAACATAAAATGTCCATGGCTGCAGATTTGATGAATTTGGTGCCAGTAATGCCAGATCCAGACAGGCATCCAGTACCTCAGCAGGGATTGGTTTTTTGGTAAATTTACGCACTGAACGGCGGCTTTCAATGACCTTACGGAAATTCTCTACATCAATATCCTGTGGTGCCGGCTCGTAATAACGCTTCTTGTCAGGATTTGAACTATCAGTTGTTTGAGAAGTCGTTTGGGAGTTTTCATTTGTCATAAGCTGGGTTCTTTCAAAAATATAAAAGATTGAGGCAGTCTAAACTGCCTCAATTAAAAGATAAGTTTCAGAATTAGTTGAATTGTGTGAAATCAGGTTTCCGTTTTTGTATAAAGGCCTGAACTGCTTCCATCATTTCAGGTGAGCCTACACGCTTCATAAAGATTTCTGCCTCATCATCAATGCATTCAATAATTTCAGCCAGATTATGCTTCATTAGTGCTTTGGTTTGCTTAATAGACGCCAATGGCAAAGCGGCAAGAGTTTCAGCCTGTTTTTGTGCAGCTGCATACACATCTTCTTCGATGCTATTGATCAAACCCGCACTTAAGGCTTTTTCACTATTAAATCTTTGAGCTGTCAGGAGCAGTTCAGCGGCTTTGTGATAGCCAGCCTGTTGTACCAGCAGTTTGCTTGATGCACCTTCAGGAGACAGGCCAAGGCTGACAAATGGAATCTGGAACAGGGCCGTATTATCGCTATACACCAGATCGGTGTGCAGCAGAATCGTTACCCCGATGCCAATGGCAACGCCACGCACTGCAGCAATCAAAGGCTTGGAGAATTTTGCAGCAGACTTCAGCAGGACAAATGGCGGTGTATCACCGGCTTTACCCTGTAAAGGCGTCTGGATGAACTTCATAAAGTCCTGCATGTCATTGCCGGCACTAAAGTCCGCATCCTGACCACGTAGAATCACCACACGCACACTACTATCCTGATCCGCTTCATCCAGGGCCTGAGCAATCCATAAGTACAGCTCGCCATAGAGCGCATTTTTCGCTTCAGGACGGTGAATGGCTAAGGTCAGTATGCCATTGTCTAAATTCGCATTTAAATGCTGATGCGGTTGTTGAATACAGCTCAGTGTCATCGTACTATCCTTGCTTTATTAATATGAATTTATTGGCGCTTATTATGTCGTAAAAATTTCCCTACGACATAACTGATGCGTTCATAAAAGTAAGATGTGCTATGAAATATAAATTTGATTATCTGGTTTTTATTGGTCGCTTCCAGCCTTTTCATCTGGCACATATGCAAACCATTAAAATTGCTTTGCAGCAAAGCCAGCAGGTGATTCTGGCTTTAGGATCAGCGCAGCAGGAACGTAATATAAAAAACCCATTTCTGGCCTCTGAACGTGAAGAAATGATCCTGTCGAATTTTTCCGAAGCAGATCAGAAGCGTATTAAATTCGTACATGTCATTGATGTCTATAATGATGAAAAATGGCAAAAACTGGTAAAATTACTGGTTGCCGGAGTGGCAGAGCTAAATGCCAAAGTTGGTCTGATTGGACATTTTAAAGATGAGTCCTCTTATTATTTAAGACTGTTCCCAGAATGGGAAATGGTGGAACTAGACAGTCTAGTCGGTGCCATTTCAGCAACACCATTACGGGAAGCCTATTATCATGGTGACATTATGGAATCAGCATTTCCTTTAGGAACCAGCGAGTTTTTACATAAGTTTAAAAATACTGAGACTTATCAACAATTGGCACACAAGTTTAAAACGAATGATAAAACGAATCTGAGCTAAAACTGTTTTAAGGTGAGGAGTTCATTTGATTGTTAGGGAGCAACACAATGAATCTTATCCTAAAAAATATAGCCTATGCAGGATGCCTTTCAGTAGTAAGTATATCAGCAGCCTCTGCCAGCTGGAGCTTGACGCCTAAAAGTAGCGTGGGTTTTAGTATTAATTCATTGGGTTTGACTGTCGTAAAGGGAAGTTTTCAGCAATTCCAAGCCTCGATTCAGTTTGATCCTCAAAAACCACAACAGGCTTCAACTGAATTTACCATGCAGGTAGATAGTCTACAGCTGTCCAAGCCAAGTCTAAAAAATATGATTATGGGTGAAGATCTGTTTGATGCTTCACGTTATAAAACTGTGAATTTTAAAAGTACCCAGTTTAAACCAAATGGAACGAACCGCTATCAGGTATTGGGTAATTTGAGTTTACGGGGTGTGACGCGTCCAGTAGTTTTTGATACCACGCTAACACCAAATAAAACCAACCCGAATTTACTTGATGTGAATTCGAAAACAGTGATTAACCGTTCAGATTTTGGTATGAAAAAAGCCACAGCTGGTGTAGGTGAAAAGGTCAATATTCATCTGATCGGGCAGTGGAAGGCCTCATAATTTAGCTGTTCATTTCTTTAAATGTGGCAGAGCAGTCTAAATTGGAAGGGGATAATTTAAATGTTGCTCTGCCTGTTCTAGAATAGTTTGGGTGAGTTGTTGTAAAGCTGGTGACTGCTGTTTCCAGTGATGCCAATACAGTTTCACATCTGTTCTGCATTCTGGAAGGATTTCTAGCAAAGCGTTTTGTTGAAACCGATCTGCAATCTGATAATCCGGCACCAGACCATAACCCAGTCCGGCAAAGACTGCTTCTGCAAAAGTAGTCGAAGAAGAAATAGAGTAAGAAGGATAGCTTTGTTGAGAAAGACCGTAATGAGTCAGTCAAGCTTTACCATGCATGTGATCCTGATCTTTATAAACAATCGCAGGGGCCTTATGCAGAGACTTGCGATGAATGCCTTGACTAAACCATCGCTGAGAAAATGCAGGTGTCGCTACCATTCTATAATGCATAGCGCCAATCAGTTGAGCTTGACAGCCTTTCATGGCTTGTTGCTGTGAACTGATATCTTGATGTACTGATTGCGATGGTAATGTGGGGAATTACAGTATCCTTCATCTTTGTTTGAGTGATAAAAAAATGAGTCTAATTGGGACTCATTTTTTTATATCAAATAGATTTTAAGTTGCTTGGAGTGCTTTTAAATCTTCTAAAACCTGTTCAGCATGCCCCGCTGCTTTTACTTTACGGTATTCCTTCACCAGTTTGCCATTATGGAAAATGAAAGTAGAGCGCTCAATGCCCATAACTTTTTTGCCATACATGTTCTTTTCTTTAATCACGTTAAAGTGAGTGCAGAGTAGTTCTTCTTTATCACTGATCAGGTTGATGCTCAGGTTCTGCTTTTCCGTAAAGTTTTGGTGAGCTTTAACTGAATCGCGTGATACCCCCAGAATTGTTGTATTTAGCGCATCAAACTGGTCTTTTAGACAGGAAAAACCAGCAGCTTGTGTAGTACAGCCTGGGGTGGAGTCTTTTGGATAAAAATAGATGATTAACCACGCTGCATCTAATTGAGTCAAGTTGATTTCACCAGTCGTAGTAGGGAAAACATGGTCAAGCAAGCCGATCTCAGACATAAAAAACTCCATTGCTGTTGTAATTTTCACAAAAAAATAAGCCACATTATAGTGGCTTATTTATGCAAAGAATAATCAGAAATTATTTTTTGGCAGCAGCAGCTTTTTGAGCCTGTTCAGTTAAAGTTTTTAACTTTCCAGTTAACTGTGGACCAAAACATGCCTGCAAATCTTTATTTTGTTTTTGTACAAAAGCTAAAGTTGCTGGACTTTTCTTCTGGTTAATCGTGCTTTGAATTTCCCATTTTTGTGCATTGGTCAATTTACCATCTGCCTCAACCGCACAAGTACAATATTTGCTCACTTCAGCACTGGTCAGCTGTTTGCCTTTACCAGTTTCATCTTTACAAACATTGATCAAAGCAGCTTTAACATTGGTGCTTTTATAAGCATTTTGCAGCTTGCTGTCATCTGCTTGAGCAGTAGTTGCAAACATCGCAGCGGCTGAAACTAAAGCTGAAAGAACAATATTTGATTTAAAATTTTTCATAAACTCTACCTTGTTATTACGGTATATAACGTGTCGGGTCTTCAACACCTGCATCTGCAAAACCTTGTTTACGCAGACGGCAGCTGTCACATGTACCACAGGCACGTCCTTGGTCATCTGCCTGGTAGCAAGATACCGTTTGGCTATAGTCTACGCCATGATCAAGACCTAAGCGAATGATATTTGCTTTGGATAAATGTAACAGAGGTGTTTCAAATTTGAGCGCTTGACCTTCTACACCGACCTTGGTGGCAAGGCGAGCCATATTGGCAAAGGCTTCAATAAATTCAGGACGACAGTCAGGATAACCGGAATAATCGACGGCATTAATTCCGATCACAATTGCTTCTGCACCAAAAACTTCAGCTGCAGCCAGTGCATAAGACAGGAAAATTGTATTGCGTGCTGGGACATACGTCACAGGAATACCTTCCTGAAGTTGGTCTGGCACATCAATACTGTGATCAGTCAGGGCAGAGCCACCGAGGTTGCCTAAGTCAATATTGATGACACGATGTTCCACACCTGCACGACCAGTCAAAGCTCTTGCTGCATCAAGTTCAGTGGTCGAACGCTGGCCATACATAAAACTTAAAGCAATACATTCGTAGCGTGCCTGCGCCCAGGCTAAACACGTGGTTGAGTCTAATCCGCCAGATAACAATACAATGGCACGAGGGCGCATAGCTAAATCTCCAAAATATTTGATAAATAATTAACGACCAGTTTCGTCATTCCATAATAGTTTATGTAACTGTAGCTGGAAGCGAACAGGGAGATGGTCTTCTAAAATCCATTGGGCCAGATCACGTGCCAGCTGTGGCATACGCGCCGTACCTTTTTCAACTTCAAAAGCAGGCGAGAACCAGACCGTACTGACTTTTTCATTCAACTGGTACTGTTCAACCTGCTGTTTGGACCATTCATAATCTTCACGATTACAGATTACGAACTTGATCTGATCGTGCTGGGTTAAATGGTCGAGATTGGAAAGCAAATTTCGTGCAACTTCACCCGAAGTTGGCGTTTTCAAGTCTAATACTTTTGATACACGAGGGTCTACCTTAGACACATCCAGCGCACCGCTGGTTTCCAAGGAGACTTCACAGCCTGCATCGGCCAGGCGCTGCATTAAAGGCAAGGCATTCGGCTGCACCAGTGGTTCACCACCAGTCACGCAGATATAAGGTGTCTTAAAATCGAGTGTGGTTTGAATGATTTCTTCTAAAGATTTACGCTCACCACCTTCGAAAGAATAAGTGGTATCGCAATAGGTACAACGTAAAGGACAACCGGTTAGACGGATAAAGACCGTTGGCAGACCTGCAGTATTGGCTTCACCCTGTAATGAATAAAAGATCTCCGTGATGCGTAAACCCGCAGACGGATCAGAAACAGGGATAGCAGAAGATCGAAGCGTACTCATAACAAAATTAACCAGGGAAGAAAGAACAATGTATAAAAATAAAAATCCCTACGATCATTGCTGACCGTAGAGACGAAGAGCGACTAAAGCTCTGAGGAACATTAAGTTCCTAAAAAGTTAGGACTTAGTCTTCACGCAACAAATCGTTCAGGCTAGTTTTCGCACGTGTTTTCGCGTCAACTTTTTTCACGATCACAGCAGCGTACAGGCTGTATTTACCGCATTTAGAAGGAAGGCTGCCAGATACAACGACTGAACCAGCAGGTACACGGCCGTAGTGGATTTCGCCAGTTTCACGGTCATAAATCTTGGTAGATTGACCAATGAATACGCCCATAGAAATCACAGAGCCTTCTTCTACGATTACGCCTTCTACGATTTCAGAACGTGCACCGATAAAGCAGTTGTCTTCGATAATGGTTGGGTTTGCTTGAAGTGGCTCAAGAACACCACCAATCCCTACACCACCTGACAGGTGAACATTTTTACCGATTTGCGCACATGAACCTACAGTTGCCCATGTATCAACCATCGTACCTTCATCAACATACGCACCAATGTTCACATAAGAAGGCATCAATACCACGTTTTTCGCCTGGTAAGAACCTTTACGTGCTACAGCAGGTGGTACGACACGTACACCAGCAGCTTTGAACTGTTCTTCAGTCCAGTCACCAAATTTAGTATCTACTTTGTCATAAAAGCGAAGATCGCATGCTTCCATTGGTTTGTTGTCATTCAGTTTGAAAGACAACAGTACAGCTTTCTTAATCCATTGATGAACGACCCATTCACCATCGATTTTTTCAGCTACACGTAGAGAGCCATTGTCCAGGCCAGCAATTACTTCCTCAACTGCTTGACGAACTTCAGCAGGACAATCCGCTGCTGTGAAATTCGCACGGTCTTCAAACGCTTGTTCAATGATTGTTGAAAGCTGAGACATGATCTTCCTTCCAGAAAAAAAATTTCCAAGATTTTACACTATATTGAGCAAAGATTAGATGGAAAACACGACTTATATCAAAATTAATTCTTCCGAATTATGGAGAAAATGGATGTGTCAAGTTTCATTCAAAAATTAATGAATATTATCTTTATATAGCTCATGATTTAATCAATAAACAGAAAATTTCCAGTAAAAGCATCTAATTAAGGTGACTGTGCAAAAAACCTCATGAAAATCATATAAAAGGCATCAAATGTATCAAAAGTTTACATAAACTCAGCAAAACTTGAATAAAGAGTGATCATATTGTGAATTAAGATGCAGGCATAACGAAGAGTAAAAACGTTAAAAATAATTTTTTTGAGGAGACATAGATGAAAACTTTTGCTAAATATTTTGCGCTGTCCGTACTTGCTGCGGCAACCACTTCTGTCATGGCCGCTGATGAAGTCATTGTAACCGATGAAGGCGTTGCTGAATTCTCTTTCTTTAAGCCAGCATCTGTACGTGCTGAAGTCGGTACTACTGGTTACGGTGGTGCAATCTCCTGGAGTGTAAACCCATACGTAGGTTTAACCTTGGGTTATAACGGTGGTGACATTTCTTGGACCGATGATTTATCAATTGACGGTTCGAAATATGACTTAGATATGGATAATAATTTAACCTACTTGAATGCTGAAATTCGTCCTTGGGCAAACTGGTTCTATATGGCTGCAGGTGTAGCATATATTGATAATGATTATGATATTACTCGTCGTGTAGGTGCTGGTGAAAGCTTCAGTGTTAATGATGTTCCATTTGAAGCAGGTCCTGGAGGTGCACGTATTGATGGTCAATTATCTTACAAAAATAATATTGCCCCATATGTAGGTATTGGTTTCTCTCCTGCAATTACTAACCGTTGGGGATTGTTTGGTGAGATCGGTGCTTACTATAACGGTAATCCAACAGTCAACTTAACATCTTCAGGTTCGGCTACAAGTGAAGATGGGATAGTTGCTGATTTTGCCGATCAAGTAGAACGTGAAGAACGTAATATTCGTGAAGACAATAAATATGAATGGTTACCAGTAGCTAAACTGGGTGTAAGCTTCCGCTTCTAATTATTTGATTTAATAAAAAAACGAGCTTCGGCTCGTTTTTTTATATCTATCAAGTTATTAAATTAATTTAAGTGTTTAATCATACTTCAATAAATCAGGCTAAAAGTCCATAAGGTTCTTAATTTTTAAATATTCTTCTGAAGCTCAATTATGCCTGTATTTCAAACATACTTAGTTGAAACAAGCATAAAAAAGAGGCTAAAAAGCCTCATTCCATTTATTTAGATTTTATAAATTAGTCATCCGGATAAGCTACTTTTTTTAGTGCTCGAATGTCTGCATCTGGAGAGCAAAGCGAGATAAATTCGTAGCCATAACCACGTAATAAATGGCCTTTACGTACAGCAATCCATGTGGTATTTACACCAAAAATATCAGTTTTAATCTGTTTTAAGCGATAATCACGTTCTGGGTCGTATGCCACATCATTGACAATACCGACCCCCATATTCAGCTCTACATAAGTTTTGATTACGTCGGCATCTAGGGCGGACATTACGATATCCACATCAAAACCTGCTTCTTCAAAAGCGGTATCGATTTTAGAACGGCCTGTAAAACCACCGTGATAAGTGATGATCGGATAATTCGCCAGATCTTCAATACGGATATTATCTTTCTTGGTTAATGGGTGGTTTTGAGGCGTAATAATGCTGTGTTGCCAGTTATAGTACGGCACACTGGCCAGGTTATCTTCAGTAGTTAAGGCTTCAGTCGCAATCCCGATGTCTGCTTCACCTTGTAGCAGCATTTCAGTAATTTCAACCGGACTGGCCTGTTGCAGAATCAGATGAACTTTTGGAAATTCTTTTTTGAACTGATTCACGATCGGCGGTAATACATAACGTGCCTGGGTATGCGTTGTCGCAATGGTCAATGTCCCTTCATCAACCTTGTTAAAGTCATCTGCCAGACGTTTGATATTGTCAGCATCGACCAGCATGCGCTCCACAATTCCGAGCAGTGCCTGACCTGGTTCAGTCAGACCGAGTAGACGCTTACCTTTACGGATGAACAACTGTACACCAAGTTCATCTTCCAGGTCTTTAATATGCTTACTCACACCCGATTGTGAGGTATACAGTGCTGCAGAAGCTTCAGTTAAATTAAATTTTTGACGAACAGTTTCTCGAATAATTCTTAATTGTTGGAAATTCATTTTCTATATACCCTATAAGCGGATGGGGCTGAAATGGCCCCATCTGAATGTTTCTTAAGCAACCTGATTTGCAAATAAATGCAGGTTAAGTGGACTTAACCATACGG
The DNA here is from genome assembly GCF_002381195.1 of Acinetobacter sp. UBA3461. Classification (NCBI taxonomy): domain Bacteria; kingdom Pseudomonadati; phylum Pseudomonadota; class Gammaproteobacteria; order Moraxellales; family Moraxellaceae; genus Acinetobacter; species Acinetobacter sp. UBA3461. The sequence continues at coordinate 300,216 of NZ_DFRO01000027.1, forward strand.
TCTGATTTGGTCGGAATTGATGCGCTCGCGCTTCTTCAGGCGTCAGTGAAATTTCAATCAGGTTACCCTGACGGTCATTCAGTTCTGCAACGACTTTACCGGCAATCCATAATTCACGAATGAAAGTCGCCTGAATTGCATTCTCTTGTGGCTGAGCGGAGATACGCAATTCATCAGGGCGGGCGAATACAATCACGTCACCTTGTGGATGTTTTTGAGCTCCCTCAAATTGGATACGATCTTCACCCAACTGAATAATGCCACCATTATTCTGACCTTCGAAACGGTTGGCTTGACCAAGGAAGTCGAACACGAATGGCGTTTTCGGGGTTTCATATACTTCACGTGGTGAACCAATCTGTTCGACATTCCCTTTGTTCATCACCACAATTTGATCTGCAACTTCCAGTGCTTCTTCCTGGTCGTGCGTCACGAAGATAGAAGTGATATGCAGCTCATCATGCAGGGTACGTAACCAGCGACGCAGTTCTTTACGCACTTTGGCATCTAGCGCACCAAAAGGTTCATCTAGTAGTAGTACGCGTGGTTCAACCGCTAGGGCACGCGCAAGCGCAATACGCTGACGCTGACCACCAGATAATTGAGCAGGGTAGCGATCTGCCAGAAAGCCCAGTTGAACCAGATCCAGTAAACGGGTAACACGTTTCTTGATTTCAGTCTCTGATGGACGGGTTGAACGTGGGCGAACACGTAAACCGAATGCCACATTGTCATACACTGTCATATGACGGAACAGCGCATAGTGCTGGAAGACAAAACCGACTTCACGTTCACGCACATGGACGTTGGTTGCATCCTGACCTTCCAGAATGACCTGACCACCATCTGCAGATTCAAGACCAGCGATAATACGCAGCAGGGTGGTTTTACCACAGCCTGAAGGACCCAAAAGAGCTACTAACTGGCCATCCGGGAAATCCAGGGAAATATTATTCAGTGCATGGAATGCACCAAAGTGTTTTTCAATATTTTTAACTTGAATACTCATGTGGGCATTCCTTAAGAAACTGTTAAATCGTCATTACGTTTGTTTTGTTTTTCCTGGCGCATTTCTACCCAGGTTTTAAGCACCAGGGTCACAATTGCGAGGAGAGCCAGGAGCGAAGACACAGCAAACGCAGCACTAAAGGTATATTCGTTATAGAGAATTTCGACATGTAGCGGCAAAGTATTGGTTTCACCGCGGATATGACCGGATACTACCGATACCGCGCCGAACTCACCCATGGCACGTGCATTACACAGAATCACACCATAGATTAGACCCCATTTAATATTTGGCAGGGTCACTTTCCAGAAGGTTTTCCAGCCTGATGCACCGAGTACAATTGCAGCTTCTTCCTCTTCAGTGCCTTGAGCTTCCATTAAAGGAATCAATTCACGCGCTACGAAAGGTACCGTAATAAAGATGGTGGCCAAAACAATTGCGGGTACGGCGTACAGGATCTTAATGTCATTATCCATTAACCAGCTACCCATCCAGCCTTGGGTACCGAAAATCAGCACCAGCATCATACCGGCGATGACTGGGGATACCGAGAAAGGTATATCGATAATCGTGGTCAGAATGGACTTGCCCGGGAAGTTAAACTTCGCCACTGACCAGGCAGCCGCCACACCAAATACCACGTTTAACGGTACTGCAATTGCAGCAGTTAATAGCGTTAGTTTCACCGCAGATAATGTGTCTGGATGAACCAGTGCCTGAGTATATACGCCGACGCCTTGCTTAAATGCTTCAACAAAGACCAATACCAGTGGCAGAATCAGGCAGCTTAAAAAGAAGATTAGCGCAATTGTGAGTAGGGTATAACGTATCCATTTTGGCTCGCGAGTTGCATCACGGGATTGCAGCTTTTCAGCAAGTGCATTGCTGTTGGTATTTAAACTCATCGTGCAGTTCTCCCTGTGCGACGGCTAGCCCAAGCTTGTAACAAGTTAATCAGGAACAGCATCACAAATGAAATCAATAGCATCACGACAGCAATCGTGGTTGCACCCGCATAGTCATATTCTTCCAGACGCGAGATAATCATGAGTGGAGCAATTTCCGTTTTAAACGGCTGGTTACCGGCAATAAAGATGACCGAACCGTATTCACCCACGCCACGTGCAAATGCCAGGGCAAAGCCTGTAATCAATGCGGGTAGCAGAATCGGGAAAATTATTTTGGTCACGATTTGGAAGCGGTTTGCCCCGAGCGCAGAAGCAGCTTCCTCAAGTTCAGTTTCCAGATCAGACAGTACTGGCTGAACCGTACGCACCACAAAAGGAATCCCAATAAAGATCAGCGCCAAGGTAATACCTATCGGGGTATAAGCCACTTGAATACCTATTGGTTCCAGATACTGACCGATCCAGCCTGTAGGTGCATACAGTGAAGTTAATGCAATACCGGCTACGGCAGTTGGCAGGGCAAATGGTAAATCTACCAGAGCATCAATAATACGTTTACCTGGGAAGCTATAACGTACCAGACACCAAGCCAGTAACAGACCAAAAACAACATTGATCAGGGCTGCGATAATGGCGGCACTAAAACTCAGCTGAAGTGATTTGAGAATACGTTCAGAGCTCAGGATTTCCCATAAGCCATCCCAGCCAATGCCAAGCGATTTAATAAATACGGCAGACAGCGGAATAAGAACGATTAATGACAAATACGCTAGGGTAAAGCCTAGAGATAGACCAAATCCTGGCAGCACTCGGGATCGCTGCGACATGATTACTCCTCAAAAGAGAGAATGCTGATTGAAGACAACCAGCGAATATTAAAAATGAAATTTGCGACAAGCATAATTTGCAACATCTAAAATGCAAATTTAAAAAAATACTTGCCTTCATCAGCATTACTGATATGTTGCATCGACATCTCTGAATTCAGGTATTGTTTAATTTCAGGGAAGGGGCCAAAGCCCGAAGCAACATTGACATGACCGACGGCGCCCAGATTAACCGGCTGGATTTTCCAGGATCTGGCAAAAGCATGTGCATCTTCAAAACTCAGCCAAGGATCATTTTCACTGATCAGCATGATGGTCGGAACCTGAAGCTTGAGCTGATGGAAATAAGCGCTGTAATCTGTTTGGCTATCACGTGCAAAGCCATTTTCACTAAAACGGGCTGGGTTGGCCGGAGCCACCAGAACCAGTTTTTTAATTTTTCGACAAAGTTCTGGATGCTGGTCAAGTGCTGCAAGACTGGTCAGGCAGCCAAAGCTGTGCGCTACGATTTCAATATCATCTTCAATTTGCTGTACAGATTTGACAAACTGCGCTACCCAGCTACTCAGTACCGGATGATTCCAGTTTTGCTGTTGAACACGGGAGCATTGCATCAGACCACGTTGCAACCAGGATTGCCAGTGATCATGTTCACTGCCACCTACACCTGGAACAATGAGGGTATGTATCATGCGAATGCTCCTTATCTGTTCAATGCGAAACTTATTTTGCTGTATTGGCTTTCACGATTTGATCGAAAATGCCGCCATTTTCAAAGTGAGCCTTTTGCACTTTGTCCCAACCACCAAATTCCTGATCAATAGTCACCAGTTTTAGTGGCTTGAAGACCTGACTGTACTTTGCCAGTACTTTTTCATTGCGTGGGCGGTAGAAGTTACGTGCTGAAATTTCTTGACCTAGTGGTGAGTAGAGGAAGTTCAGGTAACCTTGTGCCAGGTATTTGTTGCCTTTTTTCGCTACTGTTTTTTCTACGATCGCAACTGGTGGCTCAGCCAGAATAGACAGAGAAGGCGTGATGATTTCAAACTTGCCGGGTTGTTCACGAAGTGCCAGATGCGCTTCATTTTCCCAAGCCAGTAATACGTCACCGATACCGCGTTCAGCAAATGTCGTTGTTGAACCACGTGCACCTGAATCTAGGACTTTGGTTTGCTTGTAGATTTTGCGAACAAATTCTTGTGCTTTGGCATCATTACCGCCTGGTAGGTGTTTTGCATAAGCCCACGCTGCCAGATAATTCCAACGCGCCCCACCAGAGGTTTTTGGATTTGGTGTAATGATTGCGACATTAGGTTTAACCAGATCGCCCCAATCTTTAATATTCTTTGGATTGCCTTTACGCACCAGGAATACGATGGTTGATGTATAAGGTGTAGAGTTGTGAGGCAATTTTTTTTGCCAATCCGCAGGGAGTAATTTGGCTTTTTCTGCAATAACGTCGATATCAGCAGCCAGTGCTAAGGTCACTACATCAGCTTCCAGACCATCAATCACAGCACGTGCCTGTTTACCAGAACCACCATGTGACTGTTTAAAGTTAATAGTTTGGCCCGTACGGCTTTTCCAGTATTTGCCAAATTCTTTGTTGACGTCTTCATAGAGTTCACGCGTCGGATCATAAGAGACATTCAGAAAATCCCGCGCTGCTACACCAAAAGAAGTTGCTGAAACGACAGCAGCCAAGACCCCAATTTTTAATTTTGTTGTAATGCTCATGTGAACCTCAAACTCTTACACGTTTTGTAACATGAGTGAAGAATAAACTTATTCTTTATGCATAAAAAATAATTAAAAATGAATTTTATATGAAAATAAAAGATAAGTGGATAAGTACGTATCTGAAACAAAAATGGCCTTATTAAATAAGGCCATTAACGCTGCATTTATAAGACTTTATTTTGCACTGTTTGCTTTTACGATCTGGTCAAAGATACCGCCATTGTCAAAGTGTTGCTTCTGAACCTTAGTCCAGCCTCCAAATTCTTTATCAATCGTAACCAGTTTTAGTGATTTAAATACATGACTGTATTGCTTTAACACGGCTGCATTACGAGGACGGTAGAAGTTCTTTGCTGCAACGGCTTGGCCAGCAGGTGAGTACAGATAGTTGAGGTAGGCTTTAGCCAGATTTTCATTACCATCTTTCTTGGCATTCTTTTCTACAATTGCCACAGGTGGTTCAGCCAGAATAGACAGAGAAGGCGTGATGATTTCAAACTTGCCGGGTTGTTCACGAAGTGCCAGATGTGCTTCATTTTCCCAAGCCAGCAATACATCACCAATGCCGCGTTCAGCAAATGTCGTTGTTGCACCACGCGCACCAGAATCCAGTACTTTGGTCTGTTTATAAATCTGGCGAACGAATTCTTGTGCCTTGGCATCATTACCCCCTGGCTGGTGTTTTGCCCATGCCCAAGCTGCCAGGTAGTTCCAGCGCGCGCCACCAGACGTCTTCGGGTTTGGCGTAATGATATCTACACCCGGTTTAACTAGGTCGCCCCAGTCCTTAATGCCTTTCGGATTGCCTTTTTTGACTAAGAAAACAATTGTTGAGGTATATGGTGTCGAGTTTTGCGGGAATTTCTTCTGCCAGTCTGCCGGTAACAGGCCACGTTTAGCAATTTCATCAATATCTGCTGCCAGAGCCAGTGTAACGACATCTGCATCCAGACCATCAATCACGGCACGTGCCTGTTTGCCTGAACCGCCATGTGACTGTTTAAAATTAATATCTTGGCCAGTAGATTTTTTCCAGTAAGCACTGAATTCTTTGTTAAAGTTGTCGTACAATTCGCGAGTTGGGTCATAGGATACATTTAAAAAATCCTTTGCAGACACACTAAATGCAGTCGCTGAAATCAGTGCTGCAAGTACCCCAATTTTTAATTTATGGACGTTCATATTTGCCTCAAGTGTTTTTGGTTTTTGTTGGATGGGGCAAGAATAGCTGGAGTTTTTTTACATAAAAAATAATTAAAAAAGAATTTTATGTGAGTAAAACAGATATGTGGATGCAGTATAGCTTTGTATGCTGTGACATCGACCTGAGAGGTGGGAAATCATGCTGTGTTTTAAAAATGCACAACAAGTCAATCAGATAGATTTGCTTGATCGCGCCTTTCATTATGGCGATGGCTGCTTTACGACAGCCCGGATTCGCAATAACCGTATTGAACTGCAGGAACGGCATTTATCACGCCTGCATATAAGCAGTCAGAAAATGCAGCTACAAGCGGATTTAAGCCTGATTGATGCAACCTTAGAACAATTACGTGAATTAACTTCTAGCTTAAACGGCACCTTGAAAATTATTCTGAGTCGGGGCATTGGCCAGCGCGGCTATAGCTTGCCAGACCATCCAGCAGATGTTTGGCTGTATTACTATCCGCAAATGCTTCATGAGCATCACTTTGAGCAGATTGAAAGTGGTGTCTTAAATACTGCACTTGGTCTGTGTATGCCGCAATTAGTCGGCTTAAAAACACTGAATCGTTTAGAGCAGATCATGCTCAAACAGGAAGCAGATCAGCAGGGCTGGAGCGAAGCACTGGTTTGTGATGTGCAGGGTGAAATTGTTGAAGGGGTGAGCAGTAATTGTTTTTTAAGGATAAACAACACGTGGATTACTCCGGAACTTCGCTATAATGGCGTTACCGGGGTAATGCGTGCCGAGATTCTGGAACGTATGTTGCAGCAAGGCATTATGTGTGAACAGCGCAGTCTGGATTTGAATGAAATTTCTTCTATTCAGAGTCTATTCTTCTGCAACGCACTGAGCCCTATGAAAATTGTTACTCAATTTGAACAAAAAACACTGGATACAGAAGTCTGTATTGAGTTATTTCATCGTCTTCATTTACATCAGATCATTTAAAATATGTCCGCCAGCAAATCCACACGAAAAAAGAAAAATAAAGCGAAATCAGCTTTTCCACTTAAAGGTGTATTGGTCGTTGTCCTGGGTCTTGTATTGATCTTGGCCGTGATTCTCAAAAGCAGCCTGTTTAGAGATTATCCGGTTGAAGGTAAAAAACAGATGCTGGCGATCAGTGCTGGGGATACCTATTCTGGCTTTATTGACCGTCTGGCGAAAGAAGGTCATGTCAGCTTTCCGATCCTTTTGAAAGTTTATCAGCGTTTTATCATTCATGACACGATGAAAGCAGGTGTTTATGAAGTACGCGATGGCATGAGTATCCGTCAAGTGCTGGAAATGATTTCCAATTCGGAAAATGCCCAGATGAACCGTATTCTGGTGATTGAAGGTACCACTTTCAAACAGCTGATCGATACTTTAAAGAAAGATGATTTAGTCACGAAAGAAGTAGTAAATCTGCCAACTGATCAATTGTTGAAAGAGTTAAATATTCCGTTTGATCATCCTGAGGGTTTATTTGCACCGAATACCTATTTCTTTGCCAAAGGTGAAACCGACCGTAAGATTCTGACAGATTTGTATCGTCATCAGATGCAGTCTTTAGATGAGGCTTGGAAAAACCGTGCCAGTGATTTGCCTTATCAGAATAAATATGAAGCACTAATCATGGCCTCGATTATTGAAAAAGAAACCAGTCTGGATAGCGAACTGGAGCAGGTGTCTGGTGTATTTGTACGCCGTCTGAAAATGGGGATGCGCTTGCAAACTGACCCGACCGTAATTTATGGCATGGGAGATAAATATCAAGGCAATATTACCCGTCAGGATCTGCGTACACCGACAGCATATAACACCTATACCATTTCAGGCTTGCCGCCAACACCAATTGCCCTGCCGAGCAAAAAAGCGATTGAAGCAGCGATGCATCCAGATAATTCACAAAATATTTACTTTGTTGCAACGGGTAATGGTGGGCATAAGTTCAGCACGAATCTACAAGATCACAATAGAGCAGTGCAGGAATATCTCACTGTTTTACGTTCAAAAAATTAAGGAGTGAGCATGTTTATCAGCTTTGAAGGCACTGAAGGTGTAGGGAAAACCACGCTCATTCGTCGTATCTATGATGATTTTGTTGCACAGGGTAAAGAAGTGGTGTTGACCCGTGAACCGGGTGGCACGCCAATGGCTGAACAAATCCGTTCACTGTTACTGGCGGTGAATCATGAAGAAGCCATGTGTAATGACACTGAACTGTTATTGATGTATGCCGCACGCGCGCAGCATTTAGCAGAGGTTATTCTGCCTGCGCTCGAGGCAGGTAAGATAGTCTTGTGTGACCGTTTTACTGATGCCAGTTTTGCCTATCAATGTGCAGGGCGTGGACTCAGTGAAGCCAAGCTGAATTTGCTGAATGATAATTTCGTGACACGTATGCCAGATGTCACTTTCTGGCTGGATGCGCCAATTGAACTCGGCATGAACCGTGCCCGTGAACGTGGTGCGCTGGATCGTTTTGAACAGGAGAAAGTCTCTTTCTTTGAGAAAGTAAGAAGCGGTTATGAAACTTTGTGGCAGCGTCATCCGCAACGTATGAAGCGTCTCGATGCGACTCAAACTCCAGAGCAGGTTTTCGCTCAAGCCATGGCAGAATTACAGGTGGTCTGAGCAGTCAGATTAAAACCAGTTCAATTCTTTAAAAAATCTTCTATATTGTTTTCAATATGGAAGATTTTTTATGAAAAGTACACTTGAACAGATCCAGCAGTTTTTAGAAGTAGAATTTCCGCAAAGCCTTGAGCATTGTGAGGTCATTAATGTACAGCCTCAAACCTCAACTGTTCGTTACCGTGTGAGTGATAGCCAGTTGCGTCCAGGTGGTACGATTTCTGGGCCAACCATAATGACGATCGCGGACTTTGGTTTGTATGTCGCAATTTTAGGAGAGATTGGTCTGGTGGGATTAGCTGTTACCACCAATATCAATATTAATTTTTTGCGTAAGCCGGATGGACAGCGTGATCTGATTGGAAAATGTCGCCTGATAAAAGTTGGAAAAGCGCTTATTGTCGGGGAAGTTTGGGTCTATTCAGAAGGTATGGAAGAACCTGTTGCACATGTCACCGGAACTTATGCGATTCCGCCTAAATCAGTATCTTAATCACATAAAATAAAAGAACTATATTTTTTTTATAATGATAAAATAAATAAATTCAATTGGTTGTGATTTAATTATTATTTATATAGCTGATTTGGGAGCGGCGATACAAAAGCTGGCCCTGTGCAAATAATGAGGCATAATTTGTGGGAAGATTGAAAGAGGCAATGGCAACTGCAGATCATGAAGTTAGCAGCTAATTCAACAGAAGCTACATCCACTTTCGAAAAAAAACTGCTAGAGAGACTTAATGAGCATTATTCACATTAGACGGCAGGCCGTAGTTGCGCTTATACTCAAGTGATGAGTTCAGATCTATCTAAAAATCTTGAAAGCTGCAATCAAGATATGTAGCAAATAAAAAACCGGATCATGAGATCCGGTTTTTTACACTTAAGTATTTAAACTTCTGCTGCATTCACCAATGGTTGTTCCACTTTAAAACTTGGTGGAATCAGTACGGTTTTGCGTAACTCAGATAACTGTTCCGGATAGTCCAAAGTATAGTGCAGACCACGGGATTCTTTACGTTGCATGGCACAGCGCACAATCATCTCCGATACCAGCACCAGATTACGCAGTTCTATCAGGTTTTTGCTGACCTGATAATCCTGATAATATTCGGTAATTTCTTTTTTCAGCATTTCAATCCGGTGTAAGGCACGTTCCAGACGCTTGGTGGTACGGACAATGCCTACATAGTTCCACATGGTCTGACGCAGCTCATCCCAGTTTTGCAGAATCACTACATCTTCATCCGGGTTCGTTACCTGGGAATCATCCCAAGCTGGGACTTCAGGTACGGATTGATCCACTTTAAAATTTTCCTGAATATGCTTGGCTGCACTCATGCCATAAACAAAGCATTCCAGCAGTGAATTACTGGCCATACGATTCGCGCCATGCAGACCGGTATAAGACGTCTCCCCAATAGCATATAGACCAGCAATATCAGTCTGACTATTCTCATCAACCACTACACCGCCACAGGTATAGTGTGCTGCTGGTACGACCGGAATCATTTCCTTGGTGATATCAATTCCCAGTTCTAATAGGCGTGCATACAGCGTCGGGAAGTGCTCTTTAATAAAGCCTTCATCTTTATGGGTAATGTCCAGCCATACATGACGGATCCCCAAGCGTTTAATTTCATAGTCAATGGCACGCGCCACGATGTCGCGCGGTGCCAGTTCAGCACGTTCATCAAAACGCAGCATGAAACGTTCACCATCCGGTAGACGCAAGTATGCTCCTTCACCACGCATGGCTTCAGTAATCAGGAATGAACGCGCTTGCGGGTGGTATAAACAGGTCGGATGAAACTGGTTAAACTCCATATTGGCGACACGGCAGCCGGCACGATAAGCCATCGCAATACCGTCACCAGTGGCAATATCTGGATTGGAGGTATAAAGATACGCCTTCATTGCACCACCACAGGCTAGGGCAGTAAATGGTGCTAGGAAAGTATGTACCTGTTCGGTGTGTTCATCCAATGCATACAGGCCGAGTGCCCGGTTTTCACCTGCATGACCAAGCTTTTTGGAGCAGATCAGATCAATCGCAATATAATTTTCAAAGATATGAATATTCTGCTTTTCTTGAGCGCGCTGTACCAAAGTAGTGGAAATTGCACGTCCTGTAGCATCTGCTGCGTGAATAATACGGCGCTGAGAATGGCCCCCTTCACGAGTCAAATGCAGTTGTTCCTGTTCATCTAGTGTGAACTGCACGCCATGCTTAAGCAGGAAATCGACTGAAGGCTTGCCACCTTCAACGGTCTGCTTGACTGCATCCATTTCACACAATTGTGCCCCGGCAATCATGGTGTCATCGATATGCTGCTCGAGAGAATCCATTTCATCAAGTACAGCTGCCACACCCCCCTGGGCATAAAATGTACTCGCATCCGTAAGCGTTGATTTGGCTAAAACTGCAATATTAAAATGTTCTGGTAAAGATAAGGCTAAACTTAAGCCGGCGCCGCCGCTGCCCACAATAATCACATCAAAATGATGTGTCGTGTGTAAATTAGACATGACTATTCAGCTAACTGAAAAAAAGTCCGGCTATCACAGCGCTTTTTTGTACAAAAGGCAAGCATTTATCTACCCATAAATTTATGAAAAAAAGTAATGAAAGCTGAAACTTAAGTCTTTAAAAATGGCATAATATCAGCAAGTAGAATAAGAACATTTCGTTACTTAAATTTTGTATAGTTTATGATAAAACTAATTTAAATAGGTTTATCAGTCATTTGAGTGAATAAATATATGAAAATCTTGGATGTTAAACACGGAATATTTGCAGCAACGTTAACAATGACAGCATTGCAGGCGGGGGCTGCCACTCCAGTTGATTTTTCAAATCTGGTTGCACAAGTCAGTCCGGCAGTGGTGAGTGTCAATGTTGTTAAAAAAATGTCCGAAGAAGAGCTATTACAACAACAAATTCCAGATATTTTGCGCCGTTTCTTTGGTAATCAGGTCATTATTCCTCAGCCACGTGCGCCTCAAGAAAAAACAGGGTATGGCAGCGCCTTCTTTATCAGTAAAGACGGCTATTTGCTGACTAATCACCATGTGATTGAAAATGCATCCAAGGTGACCATTACCTTAAATGACCGTCGTGAAATTGATGCGACAGTTGTAGGTAGCGATGAACGTACTGACGTGGCTTTACTGAAGGTCAATGGTGCAGGTTTCCCGGAATTACGCACGGGAGATGTGGGGCGTTTACGTGTCGGTGAGCCTGTACTCGCCATCGGTTCACCATTTGGTTTTGACTATTCGGCTTCTGCCGGAATTGTCAGCGCCAAGATGCGTAATATGATGGGTGAAACTGCAGTGCCATTCATTCAGACTGACGTAGCTTTAAACCCGGGGAATTCTGGTGGGCCGCTGTTTAACCAGCAGGGTGAAGTAGTCGGGGTGAATTCACGTATCTTTAGTGGAACTGGCGGTTATATGGGTTTGTCATTCTCCATTCCCATTGATGTCGCAATGGAAGTGGCAGACCAGTTGAAACGCAATGGTAAAGTTACCCGTTCTTATCTGGGCGTAAGCTTGCAAGATATTGACCGTAATCTGGCAGAATCTTATAAGCTGTCTAAGCCGGAAGGTTCATTGGTAACCCAGATTGCACCCAACTCGCCAGCGGCCAAAGCAGGCTTACAGGCGGGAGATGTCATTCTTAAATATAACGGGACTGATATTTCTCGTACCAGTGAATTGTTGAATTACTTAAACCGTTCTGCACCAAAACAGCAGATCCAGTTAGAAGTCTTGCGTGATGACAAACGCCGTAATATCAATGCCACTTTAAGTGCAGCACCGGACGATACCCCAGCGAATGCCAGCAATCAGGCGCAACCAAACAAAGGACCAGTCATCGGGGTCACTATTCGTAACCTGACACCAAATGAAATGAGTAGTTTAGACATCAAAGGTGGTGTAGTGATTCAGGATGTGCGTCCAGGTGGAGTTGCGGCACAAGCACGTATCATGCCGAATGATGTGGTGACCAATATTAATGGCAAGACTGTTCTGAACAGCAACCAGTTTGTAGAAACTGTATCTGAATTAAACAAAGGCAGCGTCGCGCGGGTAACACTTATCCGTCAAGGACAGCGCGTGATCGTGGGCATGCGAGTCTCATAAACGCATCATTGGTTGGTAAAAACCGTCTGAACTCAGGCGGTTTTTTAATATTTGGCAATTTACCCTGCAAATAAAATCTGTAGACTCTAAGTCGCTATATGATCTAAAGGATAAGAAACGCGTGAAGGGTATTTTTGACCTGAAGTTAACAGTAAAACCAGAACATATTGATATCTTGGGGCATGTAAATAATGTGGTCTATGTGCAGTGGATGCAGGATGTTGCAACCGCGCATATTGAACAGATCGGTTTGGGTCTAGAGCAGTACCTGGAACTAAAGCATGCTATGGTCGCAGTTGAGCATCAAGTGCAATATCGTAAGGCAGCATTTGAAGGTGATGAGCTGATTTTGCGTACTTGGTTAAATGATATCAATGCACTCTATTCATTCCGCCAATATGCCTTCTATCGTCCGGCAGATCAGAACCTAATCTTTACAGGGAGTACGCAATGGGCCTGTGTGGAAATTGCCACTGGTCGTCCGAAGCGGATGTCACCGACATTTACCCAAGCGTATCAACCCTTATTAGCAGATATCAATCCTTTGGATTTTAGTCAGTTGTATCTGACAGATTAAATATCAGCAATGAAGAAGACTTAAATGTGGTTGTATGTATTTAATGACAATCGCTCTGATATTGCAAAAACTTGGTCAGAGCGATTTCATGGCAAACAAAGTAGTGGAATGAGCGACGAAAATATAATTCTTTTTCTGTAACTGCATTCTGCTATAATCCTCGGCAATTTCTATTCGGCTTTTGTTGTGCAATCCCTTTATATTGCATGGCGCGTTTTTTTCTCAAGGTAGCCCATGGCGCAAGCTAAAAAATCTGTTGATATTAAAAACATTCGTAACTTCTCGATTATTGCGCATATTGACCACGGTAAATCGACCCTGGCGGATCGATTTATTCAAACCTGTGGTGGTTTGCAGGATCGTGAAATGCAGGCTCAGGTTCTCGATTCTATGGAACTTGAACGCGAACGTGGGATTACCATTAAAGCGGCATCGGTGACCTTGTACTACACACACCCGAATGGTCAGGAATATCAGCTGAACTTCATTGATACCCCGGGACACGTAGACTTCTCTTATGAAGTATCGCGTTCGCTTGCTGCGTGTGAAGGTGCATTGCTGGTTGTAGATGCAGCACAGGGCGTGGAAGCACAGTCTGTTGCAAACTGCTATACCGCAATTGAGCAAGGTTTGGAAGTATTGCCAGTTCTGAACAAGATTGACTTGCCGCAGGCTGAACCTGAGCGTGTAATTCAGGAAATTGAAGATATCATTGGTATTGAAGCCACTGAAGCACCGACCTGTTCTGCAAAAACAGGCCTGGGTATTGAAGGTGTGCTGGAAACTCTGGTGAATGTGATTCCTGCGCCAACAGGTGACCGTGATGCACCGCTGCAAGCATTGATTATCGACTCATGGTTCGATAACTACCTGGGCGTTGTGTCTTTAGTTCGTGTGAAACAGGGTCGTGTACGTAAAGGCGACAAGATGTTGATGAAATCAACTGGTCAGACGCACATCATTACTTCAGTGGGTATCTTCAATCCAAAGCATACCGAAACCGATATTCTTGAAGCGGGTGAAGTAGGTTTTGTGATTGCGGGCATTAAAGACATCTTTGGTGCGCCAGTCGGTGATACGATCACACTTGCCTCTACTCCAGATGTTGAAGTATTGCCAGGTTTCAAGAAGGTAAAACCTCAGGTTTATGCAGGTCTGTTCCCGATTGATGCCAGTGACTTTGAACCTTTCCGTGAAGCGCTGCAAAAATTACAGATTAACGACTCTGCCTTGTTCTTTGAACCTGAAAGTTCAGATGCACTTGGTTTTGGTTTCCGTTGTGGCTTCTTGGGTATGCTGCATATGGAGATCGTACAGGAGCGTTTAGAACGTGAATACGATCTGGATCTGATTTCATCTGCACCGACTGTAATTTATGAAGCGGTGATGAAAAATGGTCAAACCATCTATGTCGACAGTCCATCAAAAATGCCAGACGGTTCAACAGTAGAAGACCTGCGTGAACCGATTGCAGAATGTCATATCTTAGTACCACAAGAATATCTGGGTAATGTGATGACCTTGTGTGTTGAGCGCCGTGGCGTGCAAAAAGACATGAAGTTCATGAGTAATCAGGTATCCATTACCTTTGAAATTCCGATGGCTGAAGTGGTCATGGATTTCTTCGACAAACTGAAGTCTTGCTCACGCGGTTTTGCCTCACTGGACTATAACTTTGTGCGCTTTGAAAGTTCATCATTGGTTAAAGTTGATGTCCTGATCAATGGTGACAAAGTGGATGCCTTGGCGATGATCTGTCACCGTCAGGATGCACGTCACCGTGGTATTGCCCTGGTTGAAAAAATGAAAGACCTGATTCCACGTCAAATGTTTGATGTCGCGATTCAGGCAGCCATTGGTGCACAAATTATTGCCCGTTCTACTGTAAAAGCGATGCGTAAAAACGTATTGGCGAAGTGTTATGGTGGTGACGTGTCACGTAAGAAAAAACTTCTGTCTAAACAGAAAGAAGGTAAGAAACGTATGAAACAGGTGGGTAGCGTAGAAATCCCACAGGAAGCGTTCTTAGCCGTATTAAAAGTCGAACGCTAAAATAATAAGGATATAAGCCCATGGATTTTGATTTTAATTTAATTCTTGTTCCTGCCACGCTGTTTTTTATTGCAATATGGCTGCTTGATAAGTTTGTTCTGAAACAACGACAGACCAAAGGCAAGGGCAATGAAAATTTTATCATTACCTGGGCATATGACTTCTGGCCAGTGCTGACCGTTGTGCTGGTTCTGCGTTCATTCTTGTATGAGCCTTTTAATATTCCATCTGATTCCATGGTGCCCACCCTGGAAACAGGTGACTTCATTCTGGTCAATAAATTTGATTATGGTGTGCGTCTGCCCATCATAAATAGCAAAATTATTGATACTGGAAGTCCAGAACGTGGTGAAGTGGCGGTATTCCGTTATCCACCACAACCTGGCATTAGCTATATCAAACGTATTGTAGGTTTACCGGGTGATCATATTGTTTATGATCATGGTCAATTGATTATTAATGGTGAAAAAGTCACTAAAGTTCCTGTTGAATTTAGCCGTGAAAAAGACCGTTTAGATACGCCTGAATCAATTTATCACAAAGAGACTTTAGGTAAGCATACCTTTACTATGCGTGAGCTTGAAGGGGTAAATGTGGCGCGTCAGGCACCATTTATCAACTTTGTGGAAAATGGTAAATATTCAGGTGAAAATGGTTTATATTGGGAAGTAAAAGTTCCAGAAGGTCAGTACTTTGCGATGGGGGATAATCGTGATCAAAGTGCTGACAGTCGCTTCTGGGGATTTGTTCCGGAAGAAAATTTAACCGGTCGCGCATTCTATGTATGGATGCATAAAGAACCAGGTTTTAAATTACCTTCGTTTAGCCGAAACGGAACAATTGACTAATTTATTGTTTCAATTGGGAAAATAAAAATGAGACATCAACAAGGTGCATCGTATATTGCAATATTGTTTGCAATTATGGGGTTTGCTTTTCTGGCAAAAATCGCAATTGCGGTATGGGGACCGTATTTCGATGACCGCCTAGTAGATAGCCAGATTGAGGAGCTACTAAAAACAGCTCCTGCAAATATCACGCCGGAGAAATTTAATTCGGAACTGTCTAAGCGTTTAGAGATGAATAATATTCGCGATTTTGACATTAAGCAGAATGTTATTCTCGACAATGCGCAAGCGATGGTCGTAAGAAAGAATTATGAAGTTCGCAAGAATTTTCTAATGAATATCGATTTAGTGATGAAGTTTGAGAAAGAGTTTGATCAAAGCACAGTCAAAGCTAAATGATGAACGTCTTGCCAAGCGGATCGGCTATCAGTTTAAACAGGCTGATTTGCTGAAACTGGCATTGACCCATCGTTCAGTCAGTCATAAACACAACTACGAGCGCCTGGAATTTCTGGGCGATTCGCTTTTAGGGATGATCATTGCCAATTATCTCTTCACTGCTTATCCACACGAAAATGAAGGCCGTTTAACGCGTATGCGTGCGACTCTGGTTCGTCAGGAAGCATTAGGAAAAATCGCCAATGATTTAAAGCTGAGCCAGAATTTAATTCTCAGTACCGGTGAATTGAAATCTGGTGGTCATCATCGTGAGTCTATACTGGCAGATACGGTAGAAGCCATTATTGGTGCGATCTATGTCGATTGCGGTGATCTCACCGTGTTAGAGCCGATTGTGTTAAAATGGTACGAACCGTATTTAGACCATATTGAGCCGACCGATCAGCTTAAAGACCCTAAATCTCGCTTACAAGAGTATTTACAAGCACGTAAGAAACCTCTCCCAGTTTATGAGGTTGTAGATATTCAAGGGGATGCCCCAAACCAGCATTTCAAAGTGGAGTGCCGGATTGAGGACTTACCTATCCTGATCGGCGAGGGTTCAAGTCGCCGTTTTGCTGAACAAGCAGTTGCAGCAGAAATTTTAAAACTATTGGAGCATAAGTCTTAATGACTACTCATTCCGATCACATCGATGCTGATCACGAGTCGCAAAGCGACAGCAATGACTTAATTAGTCAATTTTTTAGCGAACAAGGCACTGAAATCCCTTCGGATTACCGCAGTGGTTTTGTTGCGATTGTTGGTCGTCCAAACGTGGGTAAATCAACCTTGATGAATCATATTTTGGGACAGAAACTTTCGATTACTTCACGTAAGCCACAAACCACACGTCACAAGATTGTGGGTATTGATTCACGTGAGAAATCTCAGGCAGTATTTGTGGATACTCCAGGGATGCACAAGAAAGAAGTACGTGCCATCAATAAAATGATGAACCGCGCTGCGCATTCTGCATTGCGTGATGTGAACCTGGTTTTATTTGTTGTTGATGCAGATAAGTGGACGCCAAACGACGACCTGGTTTTGGAAAAGCTGAAAAATGCGGATATGCCGGTCATTCTGGTGATCAATAAGATTGATACACTAGAAAATAAAAACCATGCATTACCTTTGATTCAAGAACGTGCCAAGCTGATGAACTTTGCTGAAATCGTACCGGTTTCTGCGCTTCGTGGTGCTAACCTTGAGCATCTGCGTACAACGATTGCTAACTATCTACCGTTCCAGCCACCGTTATATTCACTGGATCAGCTGACTGACCGTTCAGAGCGCTTCTTGGCATCTGAAATTATCCGTGAAAAGATCATGCGTCAGTTGGGCGAAGAGCTGCCATACGACTTAACTGTTCAGATCGAATCCTTTAAAACGGAAGAGCCGACCTTGAATGAGAAAACCGGTCGCATGAAACCAGCATGTACCTATATCGATGCGACGATTTTCGTTGATCGCCCTGGCCAGAAAGCCATTGTGATTGGTGAAAAAGGCTCTAAGTTGAAAAAAATTGGCATGGATGCACGTGTCGATATGGAAAAAATGTTCGAACAGAAAATCATGCTGACACTTTGGGTGAAAGTCAAAGGTGGCTGGTCTGATGATGAAAGAGCATTAAAAAGCTTAGGTTATAGCGATATTTAATTTTACAGGAACGGATCATGATGAAATTGCTGGCAATTACTGCATGTGTTTTATTCTTGCAGGGTTGTATTCATAAAGTTGTGACCGTTCCAGTGAAAGTTGCTTATAAAACTACAAAAGTCGCAGTCAAAGGTACTGCGGCTGTTGTGGGTGCAGTGATCCCTGATGGGGATGACGAAGAAGATGATAAAAAATCAAAAAAGAATAAAGATTAAAGAAACAGCCTATGCGTAATGAAATGCTGCATGGATACCTGATTCATCACCGAAAATATCGTGATCGCAGCCATATTGTGCATTTATTTACCCAGGAATACGGCCGTATCGATGGGATTTTAAGACAGACGCCACCACCACAATATCAGCCAATCAGCTTGCAAGCGTCTGGTAAATCTGAACTCAAAAATTTTACGAAGCTTGAAATTGTCAATCAGCCCATTTTCTTTTTTGGAGATGCATTCTTTTCAGGATTTTATCTGAACGAGATTCTGCTGCGACTCTGCCCACTCGAAGTAGAAATGCCGCAGACTTATGCGAAATATGGCGAAACTCTAGTAGCTTTGCAGCAGCTTTCTACGCAAAGTGATCCGAATACCTATCTCAAGCAGATCTTGCGCCAGTTTGAGCATGTTTTGCTGGAAGAACTCGGCTATGGTCTGGACTTTTCAGTCGATGCAAATCAGGTAGTTATCGCTCCTCAACAGCATTACTATTTTCAGCTCAATGATGGTTTCATGCCCTCTGCCAAAGCCTCACGTTCAACCATGTCGGGACAGCAGATTTTAACTATGTTGAGCTATGAAAACGGTATGGATTTTAATCCAGAACAGTTACAATTATTGACGAAGCTTTATCGACAGGTCATCACTGCCTTACTTGGTGATCGGCCACTCAAAAGTCGGCAATTGTGGATACAAAATTCTCAATCTCAATCGTAGTTAGGAAAATATTATGGCTGCATTACTTGGTGTCAATATTGACCATGTCGCAACTTTAAGACAAGCACGTGGTACGACGTACCCAGACCCAGTCAATGCTGCATTGATCTGCGAACAGGCGGGTGCAGAGGGCATTACCCTGCATTTACGTGAAGACCGTCGTCATATCCAGGATGATGATGTACGTCGTATGCGTCCGGTATTGACCACGCATATGAATCTGGAAATGGCTGTGACTGATGAAATGGTGGCTTTTGCTAAAGAAATTCAGCCGCATCATGTCTGTTTTGTGCCTGAAAAACGTCAGGAAGTCACTACTGAAGGCGGTCTGGATGTGGTTGGTCATTTTGAAGATGTAAAGAAGGCTACTCAAGAGCTAACTGCGATTGGCTGTGATGTGTCACTATTTATTGATGCTGACTTTGCCCAGATTGATGCTGCGGTCGCGTGTGGTGCACCAACGATTGAAATCCATACCGGTGCTTATGCGGATGCTGAAACACCTGAAGCACAAAAAGCTGAACTAGAGCGCATTATCAAAGGGGCAGAATATGCTGCTTCTAAAGGTCTGGTGGTGAATGCAGGTCATGGTCTGAATCTGGATAATGTCACTCCAATTGCTGCAATTCCGCAAATTCATGAATTAAACATTGGTCACTCGATTATTGCAGATGCAGTTTTTGGTGGTCTGGCACAAGCTGTACAACAAATGAAGGCTGCAATTAAAGCTGCACGTTAAGATTAAAAAGTTATGTCGAATATTGATTATGATGAACTCATGAAGCCAGTCATTGGTTTCTTGGGTTGTGAAACTCCTAAAGCCTGGCTGGATGAAGCCTTACAGAATCTGGAGATCCTGATGCAGGATCATGCCAACTGTGAGAAGAAAGCTGCCAGTACTGCAATGAACCTGATGTTTCGTTACAGCTTTTTCGTAGACTTACAGGTAAAGCTGGCACAGCTGGTACGCGAAGAAATGTTGCACTATGAACAGGTGCTGGAATTCATGAACAAGCGTGGTCAGAAGTGGACTGGTCTCAGTGCAGGACGCTATGCCGGTGGCTTACGCAAAGAAATCCGTACTTATGAACCGGAAGCGCTGATTGATGTGCTAGTCATTGGTGCTTTTGTAGAAGCTCGCTCTTGTGAGCGATTCTATGCACTGGCACCGTATGTGGATGAAGAACTTGGGCGTTATTACCGTTACCTGCTCAAATCCGAATCTCGCCATTTTGAGGACTATCTAGCACTCGCTATGGATGTAGCGAAAACAGCAAAACTGAAAAATCCAAAAGAAGATATTCAGGCGCGTATTGAACATATTCGTGAAGTAGAAAAGAATCTGATTCTCAGTCCAGATGAGATGTTCCGCTTCCATAGTGGTGTACCAGTAAAAGCTGCTTAAAGCATCCTTAAAAAAAATCCTCCAAAATGGGGGATTTTTTATATCTATCGAAAGTATAGTTCAGTGTCTTTTAAGTTTAAAAAATAGCCTAAGCAATTTTAAATGTCTACTATTACTGTGTGGATTTAAAGGCAGCTCTACTTAGGGATATATTAAATATTAAATATTAAAAAAATGTACGAGTTAAAAATAAAATCCTTCATATCTGATGGAAGTCTGTTTATCAATCAGGATCATTCTAATTTCATAGAGGGGTGAGAAGGGGGAGATGAAAAGTTTTGATGGGAGTAAAGATTAGAACAATAAAAAAGCCCAAGTCTTAAATGCTTGGGCTTTCTTGAATTTGGCTCTCCCACCTGGGCTCGAACCAGGGACCTGCGGATTAACAGTCCGTCGCTCTACCGACTGAGCTATGGGAGAATCTGAATGCGATTATAGAGGGATTTTGACAGGGGTCAAGCAAAAACTTCTATATTTATTGCAAATATAGTTTGTCTGATTTTAATTTAGACAATCAAATTTAAAATTCAAAAAAAGCTTGTCAGTGCATAAGCGAATTGCTAAATTGAAAATATAAAGTCGTTTGACCAGATGGTCAAACAGTGTGGATTTAAACCTACTTGCCAGCACAAAAATGGCTAAACCGGAGAAAGCGAATGAATACGCTCACTATCCCTCAAATTTTCGCTCAACTGTCTTTCTATCAAGAAAACTACCTTGATATTATTCAAGATTCTACCCAATATTTTACTCCTGTTCATGGCGCTGAAATCCGTTTATGGCCCTTAGCTGCAAAACAGTTGTATTTGGGTGACTTGTTACAATTGTGGTTTGCAGAAAAATGGCTGGTTGAGAAGGAGCGCCAATTTAGCTTTGAAGTATTCCTGAATGCGCCTGAAATACAGCCAAAAGATCTGTTTATTTATGCTATTTCGGGAAATTTCATCACGGGTTCAAATCAGTCTAAAGTTTGGCAGACATCTACTGCACAGACTCAAGAATTAAGTCTAGCGAATGTCTCTAGACATTATTTTGAGTATCAGGCTTTGACTCAACCAAAAGCTGTTCAAGCACCGCATGCGAAGTGGGGTATGCTTTAAGTCTTTCTTAAACTAGAAGTTTTTAACGAAAAATCATACAGGTGGCTGTTGCATAAGCATAAAGCTTGCCATCTTCATCGATAATTTTTCCTTCTGAGATTGCAAGATTTTTGCTGGTATTAATGAGTTGACCAATAGCCGTCAATGGTCTGTTTTGGGGAATGGGGCGACACATTTTAATATTGAGATCAATCGTGCCATATCCTGCACCTGCTTCTAAAACGGTATGAATTGCACAGCCTGTTACGGTGTCCAGTACTGTTGCAGCAAAGCCCCCGTGTACACCGCCTAAAGGATTTAAATGGTGTTGATCTGCCTGCACCTCAAACGTGACCTGACCACTTTCAATTAAAGTAGGTTTCATGGGAATGGTTGTTGCCATAGAAGGCATCGGCAGGTTGCCATTACACATTTCTTGCATAATCTGTAAACCTGATAGATTCTTGATATCCATTGCTTGCTCTTGTTATTTTAGATTTTGGAATGATCTTTAAATTCTAGATGGATGGAGGCTCAGGCATCAATTAAAAATTGTATGATTGGAGTATGCAGGGTTTATACCTTGGCTTAAAAATAAATATAAAAAATAAGTTCAATGAGGAATACTGATGAAAGCAAGATGTTTATGTGGTGTGACTCGGTTTGAAGTACAACTCAGGAATCATGAAGTTGCTGCCTGTCATTGCTCGATGTGTCGCCGCCAGACCGGTGGGCCATTAATGACTATTGATATCGAAGATATTCATTTTGTCGATCAGCAGTATTTATCTGTTTTTAACTCTTCAGAATGGGCGGAGCGTGGCTTTTGTAGGGTTTGTGGTACTTTTATTTTTTGGCGGACCAAAGATCACTCATTTGCCCATATCAATGTTTTTACATTGGAGGAATTACCTGAGGATTTGGATTTTAATCTGGAGATTTATGTGGATCATCAGCCAGCCTTCTATTTATTTAATAATCAAACCCAAAAAATGACTGAAGCTGAAGTCATCGAGATGTTTAATTCGGATCGCTCATAATTTTAGTTTTGAAAGTGCAAAATTTAAGGTTAAATTTAAAGAGAACAAATAAAAAAACCCGCGATAAACGCGGGTTTCTTATTTAAAAACTTGAGAAAGTCTCTAAATTATTTAGCAGCTTTTTCAGCTTCGATAGACGCAATCGCAGCATCTACGCCTTCGATTGAATCAGCAGCTTTCTTGATACGAGCAAGTGCATCAACCAGTACTTCGTCAGCAGTTGCGTAAGAGATACGCATGAAGCCGCCTAGACCGAATGCATCACCAGGAACGACTGCAACACCAGTTTCTTCCAGTAACCAAGCAGAGAATTCTGTGCAAGATTTAAGACCTTTGGCACGAATCAATGGTTTGATGTTTGCATATGCATAGAATGCACCGTCCGCAGGTAGGCAAGAAATACCATTGATATCATTTAAGCCTTTTACAACCAGGTCATGACGACGTTTGAATGCTTCAATCATTGGCTCAAGTACGTCTTGAGGACCATTCAATGCAGCTTCAGCAGCAACTTGCGAAATTGAAGTCGGGTTAGAAGTTGATTGAGACTGGATTTTCTTCATTGCGCCAATCAGTTTCGCAGGACCAGCTGCGTAGCCGATACGCCAGCCTGTCATTGCATAGGCTTTAGACACACCATTTAATACGATTGTACGGTCATAAAGGTCTGGCGCAACAGTTGCGATATTGTAGAACTCGTCATCCCAACGGATTGGTTCATACATGTCATCAGAAGCGATATACACTTCTGGGTATTTACGCAGTACTGCAGCTAAAGCTTCTAGTTCAGCTTTCGTATAGATCATGCCAGTCGGGTTAGAAGGGCTGTTCAATACCACTAGACGAGTTTTGTCAGTGATCGCCGCTTCTAATTGTTCAGGAGTAATTTTGAAACGTTGTTCTTCACCACATTTCACAATAACAGGAACACCTTCAGCAATGATCACCATATCAGGGTAGCTTACCCAGAATGGTGCAGGGATGATGACTTCATCACCCTTGTTTAACAAGGCAAGTGCCAAGTTAAAAAATGATTGCTTGCCACCACAAGAAACCAGGATCTGGTTTGCTGCATAGTCAAGGTTGTTGTCACGTTTGAATTTGGCAATAATGGCTTTTTTAAGACCTGGCGTACCGTCTACAGCGGTGTATTTGGTGAAACCGTTGTTAATCGCTGCAATTGCTGCATCTTTGATGTGTTGTGGTGTATCAAAATCTGGTTCACCTGCACCCAAGCCAATTACGTTATGACCAGCAGCTTTAAGTTCAGCAGCTTTGTTAGTCACAGCAAGCGTTGGGGACGGTTTGATGGCATTTACACGATCAGAGAGACGTACGTCCACGGCGGTATTCCTTCTTATAGGGATTAAAAAATAAAAAGCACAATATCTTAGCCTATATTGGTGCACATTAGGCAAAAGAATTTATAAAACTTTACGGAAAAAGTGTTTTGATAGCCGAAGTTTATCTTGAACTTCGATGTTAAGGCGCAGTAACTGAAGGCTTTCAGGCTAAACTTGAAATCTATAAAATATGTGAAATATAAAATAAAAAAGGCTACCTGTGGGTAACCTTTTTTGTGCGCTTCCTGTAAGGATTATGCCGTAAAACGTGACAAATCTTCTTCAGGGCGGGCAGTCAGGACTTCTACGCCATGTTTTGTTACTAAAAGAGTATGCTCATATTGCGCAGATAATTTGTGATCCTTGGTCACAACCGTCCACTTGTCACCCAGCAATTTGGTTTGCCAAACACCTGCATTGACCATTGGTTCAATCGTAAATGTCATACCTTCTTCTAAGATCATACCGGTATTTGGCTGGCCATAATGCAGCACCTGCGGTTCGTCATGGAAAGTGGTACCGATGCCATGACCGCAGTATTCACGTACTACGCTAAAACGTTCAGATTCCACATATTTTTGGATCGCATGACCGATATCACCCATGGTTGCACCTGGCTTAACTACTGCGATCCCACGATACATCGCTTCTTGAGCGACTTTACATAGGCGGTTCGCCAGAATAGAAGTTTCACCCCCCACGATGTACATCATGTTGGTATCGCCATGAAAACCATCTTTGATGACAGTCACGTCAATATTAAGAATATCGCCTTTTTTTAGGATCTTGCCTTCAGAGGGAATACCGTGACAAACCACATGGTTGACTGATGTACAGATGGTATGCTGGAAAGCAGGACGGCCTGGCGCTGCGCCATAACCCAGACATGCTGGAATCGCATTTTGTACATTTACAATATAGTCATGACAAATCGTATCCAATTCAAGCGTCGAAACACCCGGTTTGATATGCGGTTTGATCATATCCAAAACTTCTGCCGCCAGTCGTCCAGCTACACGCATCTTTTCGATATCTTCAGCGGATTTAATTAAACGACGGGGAGCTTGATAAGTAGTGTTCATGATCTCTAAAAACTTTTGGAAATTTGTGTGCGACTATGGTATAAATAGCCGCCCATTTTATCAAATGCTTTTTCGTGAATATATTTGCGTAGCTTGATGAATGGTGTATTAAAAATCCGCACATATATCGTCACATTACTCTGGGTGCCCGCAAGGGTGGAGAATGCGGATATATGGAGGCCTAACCCAAATCTTTAAGGTAAAGAAAATGGCAGATTACAACGTAAGCATGCGCGACCTTCTACAAGCTGGCGCGCACTTTGGTCACCAAACTCGTTTCTGGAACCCAAAAATGCGTCAATACATCTTTGGCGCGCGTAACAAAATTCACATCATCAACCTTGAGCACACTGTTCCTGCGTTAAATGATGCTTTGAACTTTGCTAACCAATTGGCTAGCAAAAAGAACAAAGTTTTGTTCGTTGGTACTAAACGTGCAGCTTCTGCAATCATCCGTGAGCAAGCTCAACGCGCTGGTCAACCATACGTTGATCACCGTTGGTTAGGTGGTATGTTGACTAACTGGAAAACTCTTCGTCAGTCAATCAACCGTCTAAAAGACCTTCAAACTCAATCTCAAGACGGTACTTTCGCTAAGCTGACTAAACGTGAAGCTCTTGAGCGTACTCGTGAGATGGAAAAACTTGAACGCGGTCTTGGCGGCGTTAAAAACATGGGTGGTTTACCTGACGCACTATTCGTAATCGACGTTGATCACGAAGCAATTGCAATCAAAGAAGCTAAAAACCTTGGTATTCCTGTAATCGGTATCGTTGATACAAACTCTAACCCAGACAACGTAGATTACGTTATTCCGGGTAACGACGATGCGATCCGTGCAGTTACTCTTTATGCTTCTGCTATGGCTGACGCGATTCTTGCTGGTAAAGAATATGCTCAATCACAAGCAAATGCACAAGCTAAAGCAGAAGAAGCTCCAGCTTCTGAGGCTTAATGCGTTAGACGCTAGCTTGTCATTTTTGCGACACGTGATGGTGGCAAAGTAAGCGTCGTGTATGCAGGCGGCCCATGAGAATCCTCTGGGCCGTTTCTGTTCTATAAAGAATTCATTTTCTACCGAATTTAGGAGATAAACATGACTGCAGTTACAGCAAGCATGGTTAAAGAATTGCGTGATCGTACAGGTCTTGCAATGATGGAATGTAAAAAAGCTTTGACAGAAGCTGGTGGTGACATCGAACTTGCGATCGATAATCTACGTAAATCTGGTCAAGCAAAAGCAGCTAAAAAAGCTGGTAATATTGCTGCTGACGGCGCGATCACGATCGCTCAGGAAGGCAACAAAGCAATTCTTTTAGAAGTAAACTGTCAAACTGACTTCGTTGCTAAAGACGAAAACTTTGCTGGTTTCTCTGCTAAAGTTGCTGCTGCTGCTCTTGCTGCTAACGAAACTGATGTTGCTAAAATCGCTGAACTTAAACTTGAAGATGGCGCTACTGTTGAAGAAGCTCGTATTGCGCTTGTTCAAAAAATCGGTGAAAACATCCAAGTACGTCGTGCGAAAATTGTTGAAGGCGAAAACCTTGCAGTTTACAAACACGGTCTTAAGATCGGTGTTGTTGTGTCTTATACAGGTGACGACGCGACTGGTAAAGGTATTGCAATGCACGTTGCTGCGTTCAACCCAGTTGCAGTTTCTGCTGAACAAGTTCCAGCTGAGCTAATCGCGAAAGAAAAAGAAATCGCTGAAGCGAAAGCACTTGAATCTGGCAAACCAGCAAACATCGTTGAGAAGATGGTTGTAGGTTCTGTTGAGAAATACCTGAACGAAGTTGTTCTTGAGCGTCAACAATACGTTATCGACAACGACAAAAAAGTTGCTGAAATCCTTAAAGCAACTGGTACTACAGTTGCTCAATTTACTCGCTTCGAAGTGGGTGAAGGCATCGAGAAGAAAGCTGAAATGAGCTTTGCTGATGAAGTTGCTGCTGCTCAAGCTGCTGCTGCTCAATAATTTTTACCTTTAGGTAAAAGTTAGAAAAAGTCCCATTTAATGGGGCTTTTTTTATGATTAAGTCATTACTGATCAGGGGAGAATGATGGCAAATAAAGCAAAGATAGGGATTGGGGCAGTCATCGTACTATTGGTTGCTGCTTATTTAGGGCTTGATCTATCTGAGTCCAAGCAACTGACTAATACTTTCACACCTGTACAGGAAGCTACTGAACAACATAAACAGCAGCCTGATCGTGCAAATATTAATACGGTAAATACGGGTACTGCACGTATACAACAGGCTTATCAGCAAAGACAAAGTGATATTCAGGTTCAAGGTGCAGGCGAGGTGGTTGCGATATTAAAAGATGATAATGAAGGGTCTCGTCATCAGAAGTTTATTTTAGAACTAAACAATGGCCATACCGTGCTGATCGCTCATAATATTGATCTGGCACCGCGTATTTCAAATATTCAAAAAGGCGACGTTGTCGAATTTTTTGGTGAATATGAATATAGCGAAAAAGGTGGGGTCATTCATTGGACGCATCATGATCCAAGCCGAAAACACGTTGATGGCTGGTTAAAACATCAAGGAAGAACCTATCAATAAGGTCCTTCCCATGAAGGAAAATGAGAAATAGCGCTAAATGCGCTTCATTTCGCTTATTTGGCGACTTTTCCAAAAAGGAATTACTTTACCTAGATACGCATCCATGCACCAAATCGGGCCAATAAGAAGGAATTGGAGGTCTTTAAAAAAAGAAGGCTTTTTACCTTCCACTTTATGCCCATAAAACTGGCCAACCCAGGCAAAAACAAATAGCCCGATATAAAAACCGACGCCGACTGGCAGGATCCATATCAACCAGGCCATAACTAAAGTCAGTGCTGCCATAGCAACCGCCAATACAATATCAAGACGCGTATAAAAGATCATCGCCAAGACAACCAGTAATGCAGTGAGTAATGCACTGAAGTGAGCAAGAATACCGATAATAGAAAAATAGATAGTGGGCACACAGACCCAGTGGATCAGCTTGTTAGTCTTGTTCTGATGACTGTCGCTGTATTCATCAAACCATTCCGTTACAGTTTTCATTTTCCACTCCTGCTGCTTCTATTTCTTAAAATATAAAGCAGAACAGGGTGGTGGTCAAAACGCACTCGTCAGGAAGTCAGCTTACTGGAAAAAGACCAATAGACGAGCAGGGCGGATAAGAGCAGTAACAGTACACCTGAAATAAGTTCTAATTTAAGCACAGCAAATCATTCCATAAAAAAAGCCACATTATCTGTGGCTTTTGGTCAAATGCGTTAATAAGCTAAATCTTAAGAGTTTGGCCCTTGTACACGCTCAATACTAACTTTGGCAGTACCCGCATTGGTGATGCCAATTTGCTTGGCTGCACCATAAGATAAATCAAGTACACGGTTGCCATGGAATGGACCACGGTCATTTACTTTCACTACCACACTCTTACCATTGTTCTTGTTAGTCACACGAATGTAACAATTCAATGGGAGGCTACGGTGAGCTGCAGTCATTCCGTTCATGTCGAAAGTTTCGCCGCTAGCCGTTTTACGACCGTGGAACTGACGACCATACCAAGATGCTGTACCAGTCTGGCTGAATTTACGAACTGTGTTGGAAGCAACAGTGTTCAGTTTTTCAATCACTGAAGGCTCATCTTCAGGGATTTCAATTTTAGCTGCAATCGTTTCACGACGAACTTTATCGCCAGAACGCTCAGTGATTGAAAGGCTGTTTAAATTTGTAAAGTTTGAATTGAAGCTTTGAGCTTCACGATTCAGAACACGTGTGGCAACACGCGAACGGTCATTATCATTATTTAATGATGATGACTGAACCAATTCTGCCTGCGACTGCGTTAGTGTGACGGTCGTGGCAATGGCCATTAAGTATTTGATTGAAGAATGCATCGAATCAACTCCTAGCAGCGGGTTCAAAAGGTTAATCTAAAGTGCTGAAAAACCAAGTAAACGAGCCTGATATTTAACTTATGCAACTACATTTGACGAAATGGATAATATTCATGCCGGTAATAGCCTGTCTAGTCTTTAATTAAAATAGTCTTGAAAAGAACGTAAAATAAACAATAGTTGGTTAAAAAATAACCATAATTGTAACAAAGTATGAAAAAAGTCCAGAATTTGAACTATTTCTCATAAATATTTGTTGACTTTTGTGTCTTGCGGTAAATAAGAGTCTTATCGACTCACGATTTCTGTACCTAACAACCACAAAGCAGTGGCGTACATTCGGCTGCGATTATAGGTGGTAATCACCTGAAAATTTGGATAAGTAATATAGTAAATCGGCCCATAATTTTCTTGCAATTGAATGACATTGACCAAATCCAGATCGTCGATTTTTACGATCGGATTCATAGGACTAATTCCTTGAGTTTTTAATACACCATAGGGTGTTGGCTGGGTTAGGTCCTTGGCAATTATTGCATCCGGATTTGAACCAGCATAACGTGCAGGGAAAGCAATTGGCTGGTTGCGTTGCCAGCCATGCTGAGCCAGATAATTGGCAATTGAACCAATAGCGTCCACAGCAGAGTTACGAAGATCAATATGACCATTGCCATCATAGTCGACACCAAACTTGGGAATATTGCTTGGCATAAACTGAGGATAACCGATCGCACCGGCATAAGAACCCACTACGGAGTTGGTTGGCACCCCATCTTTATATGACCAGGCAATCAGAGCAGAAAGCTCATCCTGAAAGTATCCATTGCGGCGATCACCATTAAATCCAAGAGTGGCTAATGCATCACGAGTGATAAAAGAACCTTTGTTGCTACCAAAACCGGTTTCTACTCCTAGAATCCCAAGAATAATCGCCTGTGGTACACCAAACTGCTGTTCAGCACGATTCAGGGTATCGGCATACTGCTGTTTAAAACGCACACCACGCTGAATGGTACTTTCAGCCAGAAAATTGTTTTTATAGCTATACCACGGTTTGCTTTCACCTGGACGGCTCATGATGCTCAACACATTCGGTAAATTGCGTGTACCATTCATGGCCCAGTCAATCTGTTCATTACTTAAACCATACTGTTGCATGGTTTTGATTTTAAAAGCGGAATAAGAGGGATGCGTTTGGAAATCATTGGCTTGGCTAAAACTACTAAAACTTAGTGCAGCGAATACCAGAGAAAGTCGTTTAAGTTTTTTATAAAAATGTGGTTTTAACATCTGACAGTGATTTCCAATTTCATGAATGAGTTGGCAATAGGGGGCATCCTGCAATTCTATTTATGCCCGAAAAAAGAGGCAAAAAATCGATAAAATCTTGTAAACAGAACACAATTGCTCAGGACTATTAAAGATAACATTGACTGGATAATGACATCCAACCGCTTTGACAAAAAGAGACAAAGTATGGCTATTTTTAACGCATTTTTCTTGTGAAGATGCATTTACTGTAACAAGCTATTTCATTGGTAATAAAAAAGCCCGACATCAGTCAGGCTTTTTTGATCAACTTACATTAGGAATAGAACAAAGTATCGTGGTATTCCGCCATTGCCTTTAGTTCATCCTTGTTTAATTTCAGGATGATTTTATCAGCAGCAATGTTGATTGCCTTGATCACTGCAGAAGCACCGATATCCGCCGCTTTACGTTTAATCATGCCCAGATCTAGGGTTTTGTTAAAATCCACCATGAAATGACGCACAGTCGCCTCACCAAACTCCTTATAGAGATTGCTCAAGGTCTGTTTGTCGATTTCATTGCCTGCTTTCACCTCAGCAAACTGGTACTTAAGGTTAGTGACCAGATTGGCATCGAGAGATTCACCGATACGGATGTTGCCTTCAGGATCCTTAAACAGACTGCGTTCAGAAAAGGCAATGGATTCACGTACCACCTCATTGGGAGCTTTGCCCAATAACTGCTTGAGCAAGACTGCTACCGTGGACTTGATATATCCTGCCAGTTTTTCCGCAGTATCACGCTTATCACTTGCTGGGAACTTGCGTACAAGTTCAGTCAAAATGGCATCAATGATCTCATCATTGATCATTAATGCCGTTTTGTCACGAAGTGGATACAGCGGTTCGCTGGAATTTTTATTTTTCTGTGCAGTCTGAATTGTATTTAAAAGTTCTGCTGAAGGAATAAATCCAAAAAAAGGCATCGTTAAACCTCAATGTTTCTTATTGTCGCGCTAAACGAATAGGGCGAGGCATCCATGTGAAGTCCGATACACGGCAAGGGTTGATATCCAATCCACCACGGCGTGTATAGGTCGCATATACCATCAGCTTTTCCGGTTTCAGATTTTGCCAGATATCGGCAAACATCTGTTCCACACATTGTTCGTGAAAACCGTTGTGCTGACGATACGAAATAATATAAGCCAAAATACTCTTATAACAAGGTTTTTTGCCCTGATAGCGTATAAATACTGTACCCCAGTCCGGTTGTCCAGTGACTGGGCAGTTACTTCTTAATAAATGTGAATAGAGTTGTACTTCGATATTTTCATCGCTGTACTGATCTAAAGACAATAAAGAAGCATCTGGATGATTTTCCAGGCGTTCCGGAGTCAGGTCATCAATACAGATACCTTCAGGCTTGGAAATTTCAAGTTCATCAACATGGAACAGATCTAGCTTTACGTCCGCTTCAGCGGCTTTAGATAAATCCTGTTCGACTGTCGCAATAAAAGCTGATTTAGACTCAAACTTGGCAAAATTCAGGCTATTGAAATACAGCTTAAGAGATTTGGATTCGATCAAGTTTGGGGAAGATGCGGGTAAAATCATTCGACCAATTGCGACCTGTGGTACACCGGCAGCATTTAACCAGGATATTTCAAAAATATGCCACCAGTCCGTACCTTGTTGAATAGCTTCAATATGAGCATATTTCTCACGCGCAGGTGCACGTGAAATTGGGTACAGAATCTCCGGTTGATATTCTGTTGGATAGTTGGTGTCTTTACCAAGAAGAGAATGTTCTACACTCATTATTCACGCATTCCTGAACCACGAGACAATAAATAGTAAGCAATACCGTATAACACAGCACACCAGAAGGTAATCACAGCCAATGAAATGGAAACATTGACATCGCTATGACCTAAAATGCCGAAACGGAATGCATTCACCATATAGACGATCGGGTTAATTAAAGAGAGATTTTGCCAAAAAGGGCTTAAAACACTGATGGCATAGAATACACCACCTAAATAAGTCAGGGGAGTCAGCACAAAAGTGGGGATAATCGAGATGTCATCAAAGGATTTGGCATACACCGCATTAATAAAGCCACCCAATGAAAACAGTAGCGAAGTAACGAGTACTGTATATATAGTGACGAACCAGTTAGTAATATATAAGTCAGTAAAAAATAGACTCATGCTGGTCACAATAATTGCCACCAAAATACCACGTGCCACGCCACCTAGAACATAGCCCCACAGGATTGCATGTAGCGGTACCGGACTCATAATCAGTTCTTCAATGCTCTTTTGAAATTTAGAACTGAAGAAGCTAGAAGATACGTTGGCATAACTGTTGGTAATGACCGCCATCATGATCAAACCGGGCACAATGAACTGCATATAGCTAAAGCCGCCCATTTCTCCAATCCGTGAACCCACCAGATTGCCAAAAATCACGAAATATAAAGTCATGGTAATGGCAGGTGGAAGTAGGGTTTGGGGCCAGATCCGCATAAAGCGGCGGAT
This sequence comes from Acinetobacter sp. UBA3461, assembly GCF_002381195.1. Lineage (NCBI taxonomy): Bacteria > Pseudomonadati > Pseudomonadota > Gammaproteobacteria > Moraxellales > Moraxellaceae > Acinetobacter > Acinetobacter sp. UBA3461. The sequence goes on from NZ_DFRO01000027.1 coordinate 332,829, forward strand.
TTCTTTATAAATAATGGTATAGAGGGCAACGCCAAGCTGATTTAAATTCATTGCGCAGCTCCATTGAGGTTTTTCTCAACCATTTTCACAAACAATTCTTCAAGACGATTGGATTTGTTACGCATACTACGTACTTGGATATTCTGTGCTTCGAGTAACTGGAACAGCTCATTCATACTATTTGCTTTATCTAAAGTGACTTCCAATGTCATTGGATCGACCAGATTAAACCTCACACCAATAATATCGAGCTGGAGAGGTTCGATTGGTTCGGCCAGATCGAAGATAAAGGATTCTTCATTTAGCTGATTGAGGAAGTTCTTCATGGTGGTGTCTTCTTTAATGACACCACGGTCAATGATTGCAATCCGGCGACACAACATCTCTGCTTCTTCTAAGTAGTGAGTGGTCAGAATGATTGATGTACCTTTATTGTTCATCTCATTCAGAAAGTCCCACATCGAGCGACGCAGCTCGATATCGACACCCGCCGTTGGTTCATCCAGAATTAACAGTTTTGGTTCATGCATCATAGCACGGGCGATCATCAGACGACGTTTCATCCCGCCTGAAAGCATACGTGCCTGTGTAGCGCGTTTTTCCCACAAACCTAGTTTGTTTAAATATTCTTCGGCACGTTCTTGAGCAACTTTCTTTGGAATACCGTAATAACCCGCCTGCGTAACAAGGATGTCGAACGTTTTCTCGAACTGGGAGAAGTTGAATTCTTGTGGTACTACGCCTAAACACTGTTTCGCTTCAGAAGGGTGGGTATCAAGGTTATGACCAAAAATTTCAACAGTCCCAGAAGTTTTTCTTGTTAAAGAACTAATGATGCCGATGGTTGTAGATTTACCTGCACCATTCGGGCCGAGCAGGGCATAAAACTCACCCTCTGGTACATCCAGATTAATACCTTTTAATGCTTGAAAGCCATTGCGATAGGTCTTTGACAAATCCCTTAAGGTCAATGCATCAGTCATGGAGATCTCAAATGGTGAAAAATTGAGATATTGTGAGTGATCTATATAAATAAGCCAAGTGATTGAGTGGGAATTCTTTTATAAAGGTGTGAGAAGATTGTTCAAAGCGTAGTCACTAAAATCACTAGCTTATATATAGTTGTTTACCTTATGCGATTTTTTGTTATGATGTGCGCACTCCTCATATAAGCGCTCATAGCTCAACTGGATAGAGTACAGGTCTCCGAAGCCTGTGGCGTGGGTTCGAGTCCCGCTGAGCGCACCATCTCTTTATTTGAATAAATCCTATCCAATCATAATATTATTAAAGATTAACAACTTAAATCTTTCTATTGTCCGATAATGTTCTAAGGCATTTAGGATACTGGAAAATTTTACGGTAATTTTTGCGGTATATCCTGTTTCTTGAAAAAAATATACCGTAAAAAAGATGCCTAAATTAGTTGTCGGTTTTATAGACTCAAAAGTTGGCGAGTCAAAAATAAGGGATGCTTCTTAGCTCCCTTATTTTTGTTTTCTTGTAGACTAAAAATATCTTTTGGCCTAAGTGTCCGTAATGAATACAATAGACTGCTACAATAAGCATGCAGAAAAATTTACAGCTTCAACGTTTGAAGTTGATATGGAAAGTCTATATCAGCCATTTTTAGCTGAGTTGTCTGAAGGTACTTGGATTTTTGATGTTGGTTGTGGCTCGGGGCCAGATATTCTGGCTTTTAAAAATAAAAGCTATTAGGCCGATGCAAGAGATTATTCAGAAGAACTCGTTAAAAAGTAACTCAGCTTACAGGTATTCTTGTTAAGTTACAGAACTTTTATGAGATTTGGGTGCATTTCGTGCTGGTAGTATTTTGGTATTAGCTCCTTTTTTTTGCTGTGATTTTGGCCATTCCATTATTGGAGGAATGGCCAGAAACTGCGAGTTATATTGGCTTGACTGGATTATTGATTGCAATTTTTAAGCCATGGAAGTGGAAGTTTAGTTAATATCTTTCATACCACGACTGAGCAATAAACTGGTGAAACCTAAACTTGCCGCAATAAAAATCACCCAATTCATAGATGCTGGATGGTTATTAATAAAAAAGAGGCTGACGATATAACTGAGAAGTGCACCCATGGCAAATTGCATTGAAACAGCAAGTCCTGAAGCAGTGCCAGCTTGTTGTGGTAAAAGTTTCAATAAATTCGCAATCGAATTGGCACCAATCGAACCTGTAACACCAACATAGATCATTAGACCAACTATTAAAAGTTCAACGGCTTCAAGTTTGAAAAAGGTAATACACGCCAAATACAGACCGGCGCTACAGGAAATGGCAGACATCACTTTTAACAATTGAAATGCTGAATATTTTTTAAGTGCGCGGCTATTGATGCTGGTGAAAATAATGATTGAGAAAATATTGAAGGCAAACAGGTAGGCGTATTGCTGTGGACTAAAATCATAATAGTGAATAAAAACGAAAGATGAAGCCGTGATATAGGCAAACATTCCACCAAAAGAAAAGCTGTTACAGAGCATAAAGCTCCACGCATATCGATTGCTTAATACGACTTTATAGTTGCTCATGACTCCGGCAGGTTGTGTCTTAGGAGCAGGAGAATGGATGCTAAATTTTGCCCACAACATACACATCAGTGAATAGTGGACTGCTCCCAGTATCCTAGACACGAGACGGCCTCATTTTGAAGCTGCCTCAAAGGCTTCTGGACTCATCCCATCGAGATGCGAATGACGCCTGATTCGATTGTAAAACATCTCGATATAATCAAATACATCTGCACGCGCCATTTCTCGTGTTTTATAGATCCTCTTTTTAATTCTTTCCTTCTTTAAGCTGCTAAAAAAGGATTCAGCAACAGCATTGTCCCAACAGTTTCCACGACGACTCATACTCGGAACTAAATTATGCTTCTGACAGAATTTCTGCCAGTCTCCGCTACTGTATTGTGAGCCTTGGTCTGAGTGTATGATCACAGGTTCATTGGGTCTGCGTCGCCATACCGCCATTAAAAGGGCATCCAAAACGATATCCTTGGCAAGCGTAGGTTTCATTGACCAACCGATGACTTTCCTTGAATATAAATCGAGAACCACAGCCAGATATAACCAGCCTTGCCAAGTGCGGATGTAGGTAATATCAGTCACCCACGAGGTATCAGGTGTGTTTACAACAAATTCTCGATTTAAATGGTTAGGTGGCACAATCTGAGGACGACCACGACCATAGCTTTTATGCTTCTTATATCCTCGAACAGCGGCAATGCCATTGTTCTTCATGATCTTCAGCACACGATTCGGTCCACAGCTTTCACCTAGCTCTTTAAGATCCAGCGTGATGCGACGATAACCATAGATACCATAACTGGCATCATAAGAAGAACGGATCAGTTGTAATAACCGTTTGTCTTCAATTGTTTTGCCTGATTCGGGTTCATGTAGCCAGGCATAATAGCCAGCACGAGCAATCTTAAGAACCCGACACATCGTCTTAATCTTAAATTGATGGCTGTACTCAAGGATAAACTGATACTTTACTCGGGCAGGCTTGCAAAGTACCTTGCGGCCTTTTTTAAGATATCCCGCTCTTCTTCAGTTTGCTTAAGCTGACTTTTAAGACGAAGGATCTCTTTCTTTGCTTCGAGTAGTTCATGTTCATCAGGGTTGTTGCGTAAAGGCTGTACGGCCTTTAGCCATTTATAAATGCTGTGCTGTGATACACCTAAACGTTCTGCCACATCAGTGACAGAATATCCACGTTCAGTAATCAATTTAACAGCTTCTTCTTTAAATTCTGGGGTGTATCGTTGTCCACTCATAATGTTCTCTCCTATGCAAAAAGAATAGACGAAATTTGTCTAGGAGAGTGGTGGCAGTCCATCCAGCTCCAAAATGAGGCTGTCTCATGTCTAGGATACTGGGAGCAATCCAGATTTTATATTCATACTGACGTATAGTGCAAATCGAATCTTCATAGTTTTTTTTCTAAATTGTTTATTTTTAGAATAAAGATAAAAAGTATAGGACTTAGAAATATCCATAGAGCCACAAAGCTAATACTGGAGCTAAACTGGGTACGTAATAAAAACATCGCGACGAATAAGAAAATACCTGCAGCGAATTTAGTGTACGTAGGAAAATCCGCTAAAAAAGCGTAATGAGATTTTCGGGTTTTTAGGATCTGCTTTTCACTTACCACATAAAAACCAAAACAGCTCAGCCAAAGCAGACCGATCACTGCAATCCATATCATATTGATGATTCCTGTTGAGTGATTTTTAATTTAGCCTGAATTTTATTGACCGCTTTTTGCTGAATGGGCGTAATTTTTTGGTGTAAAAATAGGGCAAAAAGGGCCAAGGTCCATAACATTAGCTCAATACGCAAAAAAGGCCAATAAGTCGCAAAAGAAGCAATATATTGCTGGGAAACTAAATAATAAATATCAATCAGGGGAAGTATAAAGGCAGCACAAATCAGAAGTTTAAGCTGCATTCTCCATATATGCTGCTGTGGGGTTACACATGCCAGGATAAAACTGCCAAGCCAGATACTGAAAAAACTATAAATCTCATAATTTGGTGCACCTGCAGGAATACTGATAAAACGATTCGCATAGAGATAACCCAGCATGGAAAGTGGCAAGCCAATTATCATGGTGATATTTAAGCGGTTCACCAAATAATGTCCGAGATGGAACCGCGCTGATTTTTTCTGCATCTGGCGTTTCAGACTCCACAGCAGCAGTCCGGACGCAATCATTGCGCAGCCTAAAATGCCAGAGAAAAATAACCCTAAACGTAAAATAGGTTCGGCAAAACGTGCCATATGCAAGCCATACATGCCGGCATTGAGTGTGGCAATTGCACTTTCATTGCGTGTACTTTCAAGCAATTTTCCGGTAGTCGCATTTAAAATAAGCTGTGCCTGATTTCGGGTAATGGAATGATCTTTGAGCTGTGTTAAGGTTATGTGTGCCAGCTGGGTATTGGGCTGCTTGACCGTGATATTGTCAAATTCTGCCTGTCCCCAGTGTTGCTGCGCCGTGCTAATAAAATGTTGAATTGGCAGCATCTCGGTTTTCACCGGAACCACAGAGTTGGCCAATACATTGACTGTGCGAATTTCTTCAAAATACTGAAAGGGATTGTCTGGATAGAGTTTTTTCATGCCGGAAGGCAGTACGATATAAAAGAAAATCGCCAACCCGGTAAATGTCATGGTCAAAAAGAACGGCAGAGCAATCACTGAACTAACATTATGAAAATCCAGATAGGAGCGCTGCCCCTTAAATGCTCTTAAGGTAAAAAAGTCTGTCAGGATTTTTTTATGGGTAATAATTCCTGAAATCAGAGTCAGTAACATGATAAAGGCAGCAATCGTCACAATGAGACGACCAATGGTGTAGGGCATACCATAGAGCTGAAAATGAAAATTATAGAAAAAATCGCCCCCTTGTGTGGCTGAAAGCTGTAATTCTTTTCCTGTCGAGGCATCTAGGGTTTTGACTTCATAGCCGCCATCTGCTTTTTGCCAGTAGACTTTATTCACAGGCGAGTCTTGATTGGCGACTCCGATATACCAATTTTGGGCATCTGGTGCATGCTGCTGTAAATAGCTGTAAGCAGATTTTAAGGCAGTTTCCTGACTGACTTGTATTGAGGCAAATTCAGGCTGCATCCATATACTGATCTCATGTCGGTAATAGGTGACGGCGCCTGTTAAAAAGATCGCGAAGAGCAGCCAGCCAAAGCTTAAACCTAACCATGAATGTAACCATGCCATGGATTGACGGACAGATTTATGCATGGTTTAACCTATGAAGCGGGAGAAGAGAAATAAAATAAGTAAAGGAATCAGGCTATAGATAGAAAGCTTTTTTAAGCTTTGGATACAGAAGATTGCAATCACAAAACAGACATAAAAAATCAGGGCAGTAAAGGCGGCCAAATAGACAGACTCAGCTTTAGGCAAATAAGCTTGTAAAAAGTAAGCCAGATCGAGTGCGATTAAATAACTGCACAAGTAGCCAATACCAAAGGTCATGCCTAAGCGATAGAGAATGGCGAGTGGCTGCATTACAGACATCATATTTGGCCTTGAATAAATCTATACTGATGAAAATCTAAAAAATTTAATGAACAAAACTTAAAGTCGTTACCAGATACTGTTTTTTATAGGCCTGCTGATTTAACTTTCCTGCCTTGTCTGCTTCTTTGCTGACTTCAATGACATATTGACCTTTCCATGGCGTGGCGATCGTAATTTGGCCTTGGCCGTTGGTGGTGTATTTTTTTAGCCAGAATTGCGGGGAAAAGACTGTGACTTCAACATCCGCAGCAGCTTTACCCTGATACAGCACAGTGAATGTATTGCTGTTGATCTGGGTCGGGACAATATCCAGTTCGGACTCTGCTTTCAAGTTTTGTCTGCCGGATTTGGCATGATAGCTCAGCAATGATTCTCCATAGATCAATTCATGACTGAGCTGGACATCGGTCTGGCCTTGGGTTGCATAGAGCAAATGATCCTGTTGCATTTGAGGACTAAATGTTTTTTTGGCCTGAACGGCCTTTGCCTGATTGAAAGACTTGAGGGCACCTTGCTGCGTTTCTTTGAGCTGTTCACTATATTCACCAAAGAACGCATGAGTCTGCTGATTTGTGCCACGTTCTAGCCAAAGCATATGCGCCTGAGCTGAAAGTGTCATAGACAGGCCAAGGGTCAAAGCGATCATTTTTTTCATTTGTTTTACCTATTTTTGTGTATGTAGTGATGATTTAGCCCTGAACATGTCGTCAAGGCTAAGCTTGAAAATCAGTATTTAAATTTCACGGCAACGCTGTAATTCGCTGGTGCACCATAAAAACCTTGCTGGTTCGGGAAATTGAACAGATATTTTTCATTGGTCAGGTTATTGCCATTTGCTTGCAAGGTCATATGCTCATTCAGTTCATAGCTGGCCATTAAGTTCACGAGCGCATAGGCATCCTGCTCAATGACTCCAGCTTTCTGGGTAATCACTCCATTGGCGGTTGCTTCAGGCACATCCAGATAGGTTTGATCCTGCCACTGCACACCAAGGCCCAGTTTCAGTTTTGGAATTTGTGGCACCTGATAGGTCGTTAAAAGATTAAAAGACTGGGTTGGATTGAAGGTACGCGCATCACCGCCATTGATCAGATCTTTCAGGCTAAACTGGGTATAACCAAAGCTTAAGTTAAAATGGTCGCTCAGTTGTCCCGCCAAGCCAAACTCGTAGCCTTGGGAACGCAGGTCACTGACCTGAGTTGTGCGTAAAGTCGGGATACCATCAGAATCACGAAGCGGATAATTACTTTGCTCCGTTCTGAACACAGCCATGGTGGCGGTAAGCTTGTCATCTAGCCAAGAACCTTTGACTCCGACTTCATAGCTTTCACCTTCGATCGGTTTGTTAATGCTGCCATCATCTGCTTTGGTGGTTTGCGGACGGAAAATCGAGGTATAACTCAGATAGCCTGTATATTCAGGGCTAAAGTTATAGGTCAGACCGGCATAGGGTAAAACTTTATCTTCATCATAAACAGTATCTTTTCCATAACTACTGCCACTGCTTTCAGCCTGAACGTAGTTCGCACCTAAAAGCAGTTTCAGATCATCATTCAGATGCAGTCGGGTCGCAGCATAAAGGCTCTGGTTCTTCTGCCGGATATGCATTTCACCACTGGTTTTCGACATATCCCAGCTTGGTTCTTCGGGTGTAAAGCTGGCTAAATCTGTGGTCAGCGGATTGACAAAGCTGCCAGCATAACCCAATTCATCCAGACGATTTTTGGCCCAGACATAGCCCAATGAGGCTTCATGGCGTTGTCCCCAAAGCGGATAGGTGCCGCTAAAACTCAGGCTGGCTTGTTGTTCTTTATTGTCATCAATATACATGCCTGGGTAGAGGAAGATGCCTGAAGTGCCATTTGCGCCAGGTTTGCCGGACAGAAACAAGAGCTTTGAATCGCGTTGTGTACGTTTTTCATCATAGGTCAGTTTGGCTGTCCAGTCGCCACCCAGTTTTTGTTCAAGCTCGGCAAAGTAACTTTTAATATTGCTATCCCAGTGGGCCCAGCTTGGACTGTAATTATAATTCCGTGAGTAACTGAGCTGCTCGCCTTCAGTATTGATCAGTGGATTAGAACCCCAATTGACACCATCCGGCTTGTGATTAGTTTCGGTATAGCCAGCAGTCAATAGAGTTGTGTCAGTAATATCTGCCTCCACAACAGCACCTATGCCGTTTTTTTCCAGTTCATAACGATCCAGATAACTGTCGCCTGTTTGTTGATAGCCAAATACACGACCTCTGACTTTTCCATCTTGGGTGAGAGGAGAGGATACATCTACTTCATAGCGCTGCGTATTCCATGAGCCATAACTGGCATTAAAGGCTGTTTGAAGGTCGGATGTCGGGCGTTTGCGAATCATATTAATAGTTGCGCCGGGATCGCCAATTCCATTATTTAAGGCATTCGCGCCTTTGACCACTTCTACACGATCAAACAAAAAACTGTCTGGATTATCATTATTATAATTATAGCCTTCGAGTGGAATACCAACGCCATCGACTAAAACATTTGAAATCTCGAAACCTCGGGCAAGGTACGAGGTCCGTTCTGTTTCCTGATTACTGACGATAATGCCAGGGGTATTGCGCAGTACGTCCCGGGTATTATCCAAAGCAAAGTCATCCAGCTGCTGGCGGGTAAGGACATTGACTGTTTGCGGCGTTTCCTTGAGTGGAATATTCAGTTTTGAAGCGGTTGACGAATTTTGGATGATATAAGCTTTACTCTGTTCAGAGCTGAGCTCACTCTGTTCTGATTCCGCTGTGACGGTAATCGTTGGTAGTTGCTGAGTATCATCGGCAAAACTTTGCTGTGTAATTAAAATCGAAAAACTGAGTAAAGATAGCTTAAATGATGAAGGAACGGTGTAAGACATTCTGTTTAATTTAAGTGATAATAATTATCATTAATATTATTGTTTAAATTTCCTTAAAGCAATCTAAACACAATAGAAAATATGAATGAAAAATGAGTGAATGATAGGTAATTCGACAAGTAAAATTTGGATCTAAAAAGAAAGAACAATAAAAGGATCCCCTAAAAAATGTTTTATTAACTTACTTTTTGCTCCTGCCATAATTTTTTTTATATACTGCCTATAATTTTTCAAATTCTGAATTTGAATGTGAACAAGATTTTAAAGTGATTCAATGCAGTAAATCTAAGTTGGGCCAAAATTGGGTTAATGAATTTTTGTATTCTATAAAATTAATTTGAAATGAATAGGTTAGGTTTTGAGTTCAATTGATGCCATCTTAAAAATAATAATTTAATCTATTTAATTGATCTAGTTTTTAATGTATTTCAATAAAAGTAAACTAGGATCTGACACTACTCAAAAGAGTAGTGTCAGATCAAGACCTTTTATTTTTAAAATCAATTAAGATTTATTTAAATTTCCAAGTGTAATCAATATTTACACGGGTTTCATTATCAGAACGGAAAGCCATACCTTGTGCAGGCATATCATTACGATAATGACTGTAACGCGCGCGCAGGTTTAAGCCTTCAAGCTTACCTGTTGGAATGCGATAGCTTAAATCGAAATCTAGTGCATCTTGTTCAAATTCTTCGCCCGGTAGATTTCTAATTTCAATATCCACTCCTTTACTATAACGGGTCATAAATTTAAGACCATTAAGTGCCGTGTCTTTAAAATCGTAGTCATAACGGACGTGGTAGACTTTTTCATTAATATTCGTAAAGTCAGCACTCATACTGTCTAGGAATACTGCAGGTTCAGCCCCTGCTAATGTAGGTAGGGCAGTATCACCAAACGATTGCATATAGCCAAGACTAAATGTGTGATTGCTACGATTCAAACCGAAGATCCCGCTGAAGTGCTGGTTCTCGATATCACCTGCAAGGGCATCACCTGAATCTTCACTCATGAACAAACGTAAATCAGATAGGAAATTACCGATGCCAATATCATGTTTGGTTTTTAGACCCAAGAAATTTTGTTGATATACATCATGTAAGTCTGCATGAAAAATTTGTGTCGCAATCTGAGCATTTACCTTATATTCAGCCCCTAACATATGCAGGCCAGAAGATTCAGCAGTAGTGTTGAACCGTCCATTAGGATTACCTACTCGAATTTTTTCATAGTTAGTAGAATCTCGCTGGTTGACACGGTCTGTATAAAGGGCGTGAACCTTCAAGTTTTCTATTTCATTAAACTGGAGATGAGCACCACGATAGTTCTGCTGAAATAGACGGGCAGGGCTGGAAAATAATACAGGAAACATCGGTGTTAATGTCCCTACATGTAAAGTCGAGTCCTGTACTTTTGCCTTGGCGGTCCAACGGATTTCACCATATTGGTCAGCACGCTTTCTGTCTTTGCCTACAGGTAATAAACCTGAAGCAGCATACTCATTGACACTATCACCCAATAAGTTAAAACCTGCCAGGCCTAGAATATCTACACCAAATCCGACCACCCCTGGCGTATAACCAGAATTTGCCTTTAAGATAAAACCCTGTGCCCAGTCACGTGCTGCTGGAAAATCATCTCCGCGCTTATAATCACGATCAAAATAGAAATTACGTGCTGTCAATGTGACCTGTGAATCATCAGTAAAACTGTTTGCAAACGCAGGAGCTAAAACTACAGGCGAAAGTATCCCCAAAAAGATTGCAGAAAATCTCATAATATTGTCCCTATATATTTGAATAGAGCTGAACGTCATGTTCAGCTCATCATAATGAAGCGATAAAAGTGTTATTAACTTACAGTTGAGCTTTGGAAATTCAGTTGAGCTGCGTGTTTATTTTGTAATTTTGACAGGCTAAGAACAGTCATAATCGCAAGAACGAAAGCACCCGCATAATAGCCATACAAGGTAAGGGAAGAAATACCGCCGTCTAAGAATGCACCAGCAACCAATGGGGATAAAATTCCACCAATACGGCCAAAACCAATTGCAGAACCCACACCGGTAGCACGAACATCTGCTTCATAAATTGATGGTGACATAGCATAAAGACCTGCTACACAGCCATTTGACAATACGCCCAGAAAAACAGATAGGATAAAGGCAATGGTAAGTGTGCTAGTACTATTTACAAAAAGCAGAATTAAAATAGCGGTTAATGCCAGGAAGGCAGCTTGCACATAGAATATACGTAAACGTGCACTGATGAGACCAATCAGGGCTGCACCAAACATCCCTCCCGCACTGATCAGTACACCTGCAGTCACCCCTTGTTCAGTCGTCATGCCATTTGCAGACAAGATTTTTGGTGTCCAGCTCATTACGAAGTAGAAGCCAAACATCACGAAGAAGAAACTTAACCAAAGAAAAATAGTTTGTAAGCCAAGACCGGCAGTGAATAATTTGGCAATTCCTATTTTAGGCTGTGCTGTATTATGGATAACTTCAGGAAGCTGAGGAATACGAGTTAAACCAATACGTTGGCAGAGATGATTAATACGATCCAAAGCATTTTTTGGCTGTTTGACCAGCAGGTAGTCAAGTGATTCAGGTAAAGTGAAGTATGCTACCACCAGCATTAACATGGTCGTTAAGCCACCTGCAAGGAACACAGAACGCCAGCCGAAATGGCTGATCAAAGCAATTGCGATCATACCACCAATAGTTGCACCAATTGCATATCCAGTGGACTGCAAACTTACTGCCAAGCTTCTCCAGCGTAAAGATGCATATTCACTGGCAATCACATTACTGCTCGCTAAAATACCACCAATCCCCAGACCAGTAATAAAACGCATAATACCGAGTTGAGTTGCATTCTGTACTAGTGAAGCAGCAATCATGCTGACACCACTAATGAGTAGACAAAGCAGGATTAACGGGCGACGACCAATTTTGTCTGCCCAAGGTGCCAGGAATAAAGAACCAGCCCCCATACCAAATAGACCAGCACTTAATAAAGCACCTAATTGCGCACCTGTAAGTCCCCATTCAGCTGATACCGATGATGCAGTGAATGCCATCACCAGCACATCGAAGCCATCGATGACATTTAAAAGAACACAGATACCGATAACAAACCACTGATATCTATTCATGGTTTTGTTATTCATTTCCTCACGAGGGTTCTGAACCATTTACTTTCTCCATGGAATCAGACACCTAAACCAGCTTATACATCTACTAATAAACGTGATTAGTTTATTAGTCTTGCATAATTTTTCTGGTTAAAAGGTGTCATCCTAGTAATGTTTAAGATGTCCATCGCAGATCAGAACCCGTCCATGTTCTGTTACTGAAGATTTATTCAGCTTATTTGCGATTTGCTGAATTTATCATTATTGGATCCAAATTCAAGCATAAAATAAATGTTTTAATCGTTTTTATGGATTAATTGGATCCACAGAACCTAGGAAATCATTGAATAATCGAGTGAAATACTAGGAATTAAAAAGTATGAATACAGGCGTTCATTTTGTAAAAAACAATATGCATGATCAATTACTTAGCATATAAAACATAAATGAGTATAGAAATCATGCAATATCATCAAAGTATGGCACGCAAGTCATGAGCAGTTTGTTTGAGCAATGGAAGGATATTTTGTATTAAATAATTGGCATCAATCCGATTGCTTGAGCCAATACAGTTTAGCGCAGCTACAGTATCTCCCTGCATATTTAAAATCGGTACGGCCATCGCAGTAATTCCTAATTCATGTTCTTCTGTAGAAATACAGTAATCAAGCTGACCCACTTCCTGCAATATTTTTAAAAATACTTGAGGATCCGTAATCGTGTAAGGAGTGAGTCTTTTCAGGTTGAATTTATCTAGCCATTGCTGTTGGGCTTCAAAACTTAAACGTGAGAGCAATATTTTACCCGTTGATGTTGCATAAGCAGGCAGGCGATTCCCCAGATGTACACCAAGCGGACTAAGTTTGCTGGTATCAATTTGGGGAGCAATACTTTTTGCGACAGGTACGACTTCATGCTCATCCAGCACTACCACCGAATAGCTTAAAGCAGTTTTTATGCTTAAGAGATTAAGCATGGGCTGGGCAACTTTCGGTAAATATGCAGAACTGAGATAAGCACTGGAAAAGCGTAGCACCTTATAGGTTAGCCAGTAAAAATGTTCATCTGTATCGAGATAACCTAGAAATTTGAGTGTACGGACATAGCGTCGTGCCGCAGTACGGCTTAGTCCGGTACGTTCAGCAATCTGAGTAACATTGAGCTTTTGACGTTCAATACCGAAGCATTCTAGCAAACTTAAACCTTTTGCTAGACCTGCAATGTAATCATCATATTGAATAGACTCATTATTATTCTCACTAAAAATTACATCCTTGCGCAATTATATATCCCTCATTAGTTAATTTCTTAAATATCTTGTCCGATCATCGGACAAAAGTCACCTATTTCGGTAGGGATTGAGGCTAAAGTCTAGGCAGAAACATAAAAATTTCTTAGCTTGTAAAAAAGGATGGCTATTAAGGAATTGTCAGCATATGGAAATTTTAAATACTAAAGTCGCAATTATTGGTTCAGGTCCAGCAGGATTATTGCTTGGACAATTACTCTATAAAGCCGGTATTGATCATATTTTAATTGAGCAGCGTAGTGCTGAGTATGTAGCAAGCCGTATCCGTGCTGGTATTCTCGAGCAGGTATCTGTTGACCTTTTGGCTGAAGCCGGTGTAGATGCTCAACTCAGAGAAAAGGGCTTACCACATAACGGTATTGAAATTCTAACCAATGGTGAGAAACACCGTGTGGATCTAACCCAACTCACCGGAGGTAAGCAGGTCACTGTTTATGGTCAAACTGAAGTAACCAAAGACCTGATGCAAGCACGTACTGAAGCGCAATTAACGTCTTTCTACGAAGCAAGTAATGTACAAGTTCATGAATTTTATGGTGAGCAGCCTTCGGTGACATTTGAAGATGAAGGCCGTCAGGTCACGGTTCAATGTGATTTTATCGCTGGTTGTGATGGCTACCATGGTGTATGCCGTGCAAGTGTTCCTGAAGATAAAATCAAGACCTTTGAAAAAGTCTATCCATTTGGCTGGTTGGGTGTACTTGCAGATGTACCACCAATAGCAGATGAGTTGATTTATGTACAATCTGAACGTGGTTTTGCATTATGCAGTATGCGTTCAAATACACGTAGCCGCTACTATTTACAGGTCCCATTAACAGACAAAGTTGAAAACTGGTCAGATGAGCAATTCTGGGAAGAGTTGAAAAACCGTCTTGATCCTGAAAGCCGTGAAAAGTTAATCACAGGTCCTTCAATTGAAAAGAGTATTGCACCATTACGTAGCTTTGTAACAGAGCCAATGCGTTTTGGGAAATTGTTCCTGGCAGGGGATGCAGCGCATATTGTGCCGCCAACAGGTGCTAAAGGTTTAAATCTTGCTGCATCAGATATCGCATTCTTGTCTAAAGCCTTGATTGAATACTATGACAATGGTTCAGAAGCCGGCATTGATAGCTATTCGGAAAACTGTTTAAAACGTGTCTGGAAAGCAGAACGTTTTTCTTGGTGGATGACACATTTACTTCATCGTTTTGAAACAGAAACTGAGTTTGAACATAAAATCAAACAAGCAGAATTAAGCTACATTTTAGGATCAGAAGCAGGTCAGACGACACTTGCTGAAAATTATGTAGGCTTACCGCTACAAAAAGCGAGCTAAGTGCAAATTTAAAGACTTTTGTTATTTAAATCTGCGCTAGATTCAAAACACATCGAGTTCATTTGAGCTCGATGTGTTTTTTTATTTTAGAGAGAAGGTATTCATTTACAACATTCACATTCTATCTAGAAAATGGCTTAAACAAATTGACGGAATTCACGCGCTGTTTGTTGTAGTAAAGGCAAAATATGCTGTTGTAAATACTCTTTACTGGTACGTCCAGTAGGAGATACGATATTTAAAGCAGCAACCACATCGGCACGGTGATTATAAATTGGAACTGCGAGCGCATGAACACCAAGTTCATGCTCTTCTGCTGAATAGCAAAATTCATCAGCACGAATTTGCTGTAATAGAGCTAAAAATGCCTGATTATCTGTATAGGTGTATTTGGTCAGTGATTTTAAAGGATATTGCTCAAGCCATTCTTGCT
This sequence comes from Acinetobacter sp. UBA3461, assembly GCF_002381195.1. Taxonomy (NCBI): domain Bacteria; kingdom Pseudomonadati; phylum Pseudomonadota; class Gammaproteobacteria; order Moraxellales; family Moraxellaceae; genus Acinetobacter; species Acinetobacter sp. UBA3461. Next base: position 347,994 of record NZ_DFRO01000027.1, read on the forward strand.
GTGACTCAGGACCTAAATAACTCAATAAAACTTTTCCTGCTGAAGTAGCATGCGCGGGTAACCGATTACCGAGATGTAAGCCATAAGGATTGACTCGATCAGTTTGTTGATGGGCGGCACTACGCGCGATGGTAATCGCCTCAAAACCATCCAAGACCATCACAGAGTAAATTAATGAAGTTTGCTGGGTCAGTAAATTAAGAAGTGGTTGAGCAATCTTGGGTAACTGTGCTCCACTCAGATAAGCCCCTGAAAATTTAAGTACTTTGGGACTCAAAGAATAAAAATGTCCATCAAAATCTAAATAACCAAGATATTCCAGTGTCAGTAAATGACGACGTGCAGCAGCTCGTGTAAGTCCTGTCTTTTCAGCTGCCATACTAACGTTTAAACGATATCGATCATTGGCAAAGCAATCCAGAATCGCTAGCCCCTTACTTACTCCAGCAATAAAATCTTCATGACGAATTATTTTTTTATTTTCAGGATTCTGGATCAGCTGATCGCGGGCACCGTTATTGATTGTCATGTTAATTCCTTAATCTTCATATATTAATTCACTCACTATTTTTACAATTGCTTTATTCAATTCTGAGAATTAATAAAATTTTTGTTCGATCATCGTGCAATGATTATGTAAACCGTACAAAACTATTTTTAAACCGTAGTCGAAAGCTTGGAATTTATCAAGAATAGATCACACAGAATCCTAAGGATTTTGGTTGGAATTTGTTCTCCGTCCAGAATGTGTTCCAACCAGAACCTTAGGTTCTCAAAATTTTTGTACTGAGTGGCAATACATGGAGTTATTTGATGATCGATAAAAGTTCTGCCTCACTGGTCGAAGCACTTTCACAAATCAAAGACGGATCTACCATCATGATCGGTGGTTTTGGTACTGCAGGTCAGCCTGCTGAGCTGATTGATGGTTTGATCAAACTTGGTGTGAAAGATCTGGTGATCGTCAATAACAATGCCGGTAATGGCGACTACGGTCTGGCTAAATTACTCAAAGCTGGTGCAGTGCGTAAAATCATCTGCTCATTCCCGCGTCAGTCTGATTCCTGGGTATTTGACGAATTGTACCGTGCAGGAAAAATCGAATTAGAACTGGTTCCTCAAGGTAACCTGGCATGCCGTATTCAGGCTGCAGGTATGGGCTTGGGTCCAATCTACACCCCGACTGGTTTTGGTACATTGCTGGCAGAAGGCAAACCAACCATGAACTATGAAGGCAAAGACTACGTTTTAGAAAACCCCATTGAAGCTGACTTTGCTTTAATCAAAGCACAGCAAGGCGACCGTTGGGGTAACTTGGTGTACCGCAAATCGGCCCGTAACTTTGGCCCAATTATGGCCATGGCTGCAGATGTTACTATTGCGCAAGTTGCGGAAGTGGTTGAGCTTGGGGCATTAGATCCTGAACACATCATCACCCCGGGTATTTTTGTACAACATGTTGTACGAGTCAAACCTGTACAGTAATCACGGATTAGGAGAAAAGAAATGAGCTATACCAAACTGACCCGTGACCAAATTGCTGAACGTGTTGCACAAGACATTCCAGACGGTGCTTATGTCAACCTGGGCATTGGCTTGCCAACCAAAATTTCGAACTACCTGCCTTCAGACAAAGACGTGTTCTTGCACTCTGAAAATGGCTTATTGGCTTTCGGTCCGCCACCTGCAAAAGGTGAAGAAGATCCTGAGCTGATCAACGCAGGTAAAGAATATGTGACCTTGCTGGAAGGCGGCGCTTACTTCCATCACGGTGATTCATTCGCGATGATGCGTGGCGGTCACTTAGACATCGCGGTACTAGGTGCATTCCAAGTGGCTGAAAATGGTGACCTGGCTAACTGGCATACTGGCGCACCGGATGCGATTCCTGCGGTAGGTGGTGCAATGGACTTGGCCGTAGGTGCGAAAAAAGTCTTTATTACGACCGATCACGTGACTAAAAAAGGCGAACCGAAGATTGTCGCTGAACTGACTTATCCTGCAACAGGCTTGAAATGTGTAGACCGTATTTATACCGACCTGTGCGTGATTGACGTGACAGATGAAGGCATGAAAGTGATTGAGAAAGTCGAAGGGCTGTCATTTGAAGAATTGCAGTCGATGACGGGTGCAAAACTAGTTGATGCGACTCGATGAGTATAAATAGACAGACATCGCTATTTTTAAACGACACATTGAATAGAGATTGAACGTTCCTTCTCCCTCTGGGAGAAGGTTAGGATGAGGGGAATTTCCAGACATCCTCTCCCTAACCCTCTCCTTCAAAGGAGAGGGAACTTTATAAAGAAGAGAATACTCCATGAAAAACGCATATATCGTTGATGCCATCCGTACCCCATTCGGCCGTTATGCCGGTGGACTGGCAGCTGTCCGTGCAGATGACCTAGGTGCGCTGCCAATTAAAGCATTGATGGAACGTAATCCATCGGTGAACTGGGAACAGGTCGATGATGTGATCTATGGCTGTGCCAACCAGGCCGGTGAAGACAACCGTAACGTGGGTCGTATGTCGGCTCTCTTAGCCGGTTTACCGTACCAAGTGCCTGCAACGACAATTAACCGTCTATGTGGTTCATCGCTGGATGCGATTGCGATTGCAGCACGTACCATTAAAGCGGGCGAAGCAGAACTGATTATTGCCGGTGGTGTAGAAAGCATGTCGCGCGCACCTTTCGTCATGGGCAAGTCAGAAACGGCTTACGGTCGTAGTCAAAAGATTGAAGACACCACCATGGGCTGGCGTTTCATTAACCCGAAACTGAAAGAAATGTACGGCGTAGAAACCATGCCGCAAACGGCAGAAAATGTCGCTGAACAGTTCGGGATCAACCGTGCCGATCAGGACAAATTTGCCTTGACCAGCCAACAACGTACAGCTGCAGCGCAAGCCAAAGGTTTCTTTGATAAAGAAATCATTCCGGTGGTGATTCCACAACGTAAAGGCAATCCGGTGGTCGTGGATAAAGATGAACATCCACGTGCGTCTACCACTGCAGAAGCGTTGGCAAAACTGAAACCTGTGGTAAAAGCAGACGGTACGGTAACGGCGGGTAATGCATCTGGTATTAACGATGGTGCGGCTGCTCTACTGATTGCTTCTGATGAAGCGGTTGCTCAACACGGCTTAAAACCACGTGCCAAAATTATTGGCTCAACAGTTGTGGGTGTTGAACCACGCATCATGGGCTTTGGTCCAGCACCTGCCATCAAGAAACTATTGGCGCAAACTGGTCTGACTTTAGAGCAGATGGATGTGATTGAGCTGAATGAAGCTTTTGCTGCTCAAGCTTTGGCATGTACACGTGACTTGGGTATAGAGGACGGTTCAGAGAAAGTCAATCCGAACGGTGGTGCAATTGCTTTGGGTCATCCACTGGGTGCTTCAGGTGCGCGTTTGGTGACGACTGCACTGAACCAGCTGGAACAGACTGGTGGTCAATACGCTCTATGTTCAATGTGTATTGGTGTCGGTCAAGGCATCGCTTTGATTATTGAACATGTATAAATTTAAATACCTTTCATTTTTTGCTTAAAAACAAAACAATGAAAGGTATTTAAAACGAGTTAGAAAAAGGATATTCAAATGAGCCAATTGTACGCAAGTCTATTTTACCAAACTGAGATCACTGCAATATTTAGTGATGAAGGGGTAGTGCGTTATATGTTGCAAGCAGAAGCAGCATTGGCTCAAGCTCAGGCAAAAGTGGGTGTGATTCCTGCTTCAGCGGCAGCAAATATTGTATACGTTGCCCAACAACGGGTGAATGAGATCATTGACTTTACTGCGCTTGCAAGTGCATCAGGACTTGCTGGAAACATTGCGATTCCCTTTGTGAAACAATTGACGGCTGCGGTTAAAAAAGTCGATGAAGATGCTTCGCGCTATGTGCATTGGGGGGCGACAAGCCAAGACATTATTGATACTGCATGTGTTTTGCAGTGTCGTGATGGCTTAAATTTAATTGAGGCTAAACTCATCCAGGCGATAGCAGCAACTCGAAACTTGACCGAACGCTATCGTAACCAAGTCATGATTGGTCGGACATGGTTACAACAAGGCCTACCACTAACCTTTGGTCATAAAACTGCCCGCTGGTTAGCAAGTTTGCAACGTGATCTTGAACGTGTACAAGCACTTAAAAATTCTACCCTCACTGCACAATTGGGTGGAGCCGTTGGCACACTTGCGTCACTTATTGATCAAGGTAGTGCAGTTGTAAAGGCGTTTGCAACAGAACTTCAACTCAATGTCCCGGATTGTACTTGGCATGGCGAACGTGATCGTATTGTGGAAATTGCCCATGTGCTTGCCACAATTACAGGGAACTTGGGCAAGATGGCACGCGATTGGTCACTGATGATGCAAACCGAAATTGCAGAAGTGTTTGAACCCAGCGGAGCAGGACGTGGCGGATCATCGACGATGCCGCATAAACGTAATCCTGTTGCAGCAGCCTCAATTCTGGCAGCAGCCAATCGTGTCCCTGCACTCATGTCGAGTATCTATCAAAGTATGGTTCAGGAACATGAACGTAGTTTGGGGGCCTGGCATGCTGAGTGGCTGGCACTGCCTGAAATCTTCCAATTGTGTGCTGGTAGCCTGCAACGCGCGATAGAAGTTTTTGAGGGCCTGGAAGTCCAGAAGGACAATATGTGCCGCAATCTAGAATGTACTCAGGGCTTAATTATGGCAGAAGCCCTCATGATGTCTTTGGCACCAAAGTTAGGCCGACTCAATGCCCATCATGTGGTTGAAGCCGCATGTAAACAGGCAGTTGCTGAACAGCGTCACTTATTAGATGTAGCACAAAATCATCCTGAAATTTTAGCTGTATTTAATTCGGAACAATTAAGCCAGATTTTTAATCCACAAAATTATTTAGGTAATACCCAGCAGCAGATCGATGCAGTATTGCAACGTGTTCAAGGAAAATAGTCATCATGACACTTATCAATAATCGTAATGGCCAACAATTGGCAGTTTACACTTTTGGTGATACCGCTCATCCAGCCCTTATTTTTTCGAACTCATTGGGTACAGATCACGGCATGTGGCAGGCTCAAGTTGCTGCATTTGCTGAAGACTACTTTGTGATCTGTTATGACACCCGCGGTCATGGTAAAAGTGCGGTCATTGAAAATATCACGCTGAGCGACTTAGCTAATGATGTCATTGATATTCTTGATCACTTCAAAGTTGAAAAAGCGCATTTTTGTGGTATTTCGATGGGCGGAATCACTGGTCTGCAATTGGGTTTAATCGCGCCACAGCGTTTCCTGAGTATTACCATTGCCAATTCAGCCGCGAAGATTGGACAAGCTGAAGCATGGTTATCACGTGCAGATGCGGTCGAAGAACAGGGATTGGCCGATATTGTCAGCACCACACACACCCGGTGGTTCAGCAACAAATTTGATTATATCCACGATCGCCTTGCACAGCAGACCATTCAAAGTTTGTCGGTGACACCGCCGAAAGGCTATGCAGCATCGTGTCGTGCACTCGCTCAAGCTGACTTACGTGAACGGATTGCAATGATTCAAGTCCCTTGTCTGGCGCTATGCGGTGGGCTTGATCCTGTGACAACGGTGGCAGATGGCGAATTTATGCAAGCGCATATACCGAACTGTGAGATTGCGGTGCTAGATGCTTCACATTTATCAAATATTGAGGTTCCACAAGAATTTAACCAAGTCTTTGCAGAATTTATTGCAAAGCACTGATTTCAATTAAAGATCATCATGGAATGAAGGTGTTCCTCAGACATCTTCAATCCGCCTTATAAACTTGAAAGAGTGTATTTATCATGAATGATGAAGAACGTTACAAACAGGGAATAGAAGTGCGCACGGAAGTGTTAGGTGAAGCACATGTCGGACGCTCTTTGGAAAATTTAAATGACTTTAATGAAGACTTCCAAAACTTCATCAGTCGTTTTGCCTGGGGAGAAGTATGGTCACGTCCAGGTTTACCACGTCATACCCGTAGTCTGGTAACTATCGGTATTTTGCTCGCATTGGGTCGTGAAGCTGAGTTACGTATGCATATTCGTGCATGTTTTAACAATGGTGTGACCAAAGATGAGCTTAAAGAACTGTTTTTACATGCTTCTTTATATGCAGGTTTACCTGCTGCAAACGCTGCAATGCACATGGCAGAGGAAGTTTTTGTAGAACTTGGTATTGCATCGACCAAACTTAAATAACGGACGATTTTTTAGGATTGAACAAGGAGAGATTCATGATTCAGAATCAACTAGGCGCTTATGCGCAACGTAATACGGATGATCATCCACCGGCCTATGCACCGGGTTATAAAACCAGTGTGCTTCGTTCGCCGAAAAATGCACTCATTTCAATTGCGCAGACACTGACTGAAGTAACGGCACCACATTTCACTTCAGAACTTTTAGGGCCTAAAGACAATGACTTGATTTTGAACTATGCCAAAGATGGTTTACCTGTTGGTGAACGTGTCATTATTCATGGTTATTTGCGTGACCAATTTGGTCGCCCGGTTAAAAATGCCCTGATCGAAGTCTGGCAGGCAAATGCTTCTGGTCGTTATCGTCATCCAAATGACCAATATATTGGTGCAATGGATCCTAACTTTGGTGGTTGTGGTCGTATGCTGACGGATGAAAATGGTTTTTTCATTTTCCGTACCATTAAACCGGGTCCATATCCTTGGCGTAACCGTATCAATGAATGGCGTCCTGCACATATTCATTTCTCGGTCATGGCAGATGGCTGGGCACAACGTCTCATTTCGCAATTTTATTTTGAAGGCGATACTTTAATTGACAGCTGCCCAATTCTAAAAACGGTTCCTTCAGAGCAGCAACGCCGTGCTTTGATTGCCCTGGAAGACAAGAGTAATTTCATTGAGGCTGACAGCCGTTGCTACCGCTTCGACATTACTTTACGTGGTCGCCGCGGAACTTATTTTGAAAATGAATTAACGTGATAAGGAGCATCATGATGAACGGTTGGAATTTTCAGGAATTACATGAAACACCATCTCAAACAGGTGGTCCATACGTCCATATTGGCCTGATGCCCAATCAGGCAGGTATTGAAGTATTTGAGCATAGTTTTAATAACCAATTAGTTAAAGCTGAAACCCAAGGTGAACATATTCGTCTTGAAGGTCAGGTTTTTGATGGTCTCGGTCTACCTTTACGTGATGTATTGGTTGAAATCTGGCAGGCAGATGCAAATGGCGTCTATCCAAGTAAGGCAGATATTCAGGGTAAACAGGCTGATCCACATTTCTTTGGTTGGGGCCGTGCAGCTGCAAACTTTGAAACGGGGTTATGGAGCTTTGATACAATTAAGCCAGGCGCTGTACCGGGGCGTAAAGGTACCCGTCAGGCACCGCATATTGCTTTAGTCATTTTTGCACGTGGTATTAACTTAGGTTTACATACCCGTATTTACTTTGATGATGAGGCAGAAGCCAATGCTAAAGATCCATTGCTGAATGGAATTGAATGGGCGCCACGCCGTCAGACTTTAATTGCCAAACGTGAAGAATGTAATGGTGAAGTGGTCTATCGTTTTGATGTACGTATCCAGGGTGATAATGAAACGGTATTCCTAGATATCTAAGCGTTTGAAGGAAAACTAAAACGACAAAAAAGGTCAGGGATTTCACTGACCTTTTTTAATTACTTTAATTTTTGTTTTAGTCTAATACCATAAAAGCTGCACTTGTTTTGGCAACTAATTTGCCTTGCTGCCAGGCTTCACTTTCGATACTGAGAATTTTACGCCCTTCTTTAATAAACCACGCTTTTGCCTGTACTTCACCGACTTCACATGGTCGAAAAAAATCCATCGATAAATTAATCGTCGCGGCAGGTTTTGAAGTCTGATTTAGTGCTGCCAAAATCCCCATAGCATCATCAAGCATAGCGCAAATCATACCGCCTTCGATGCTACCGCGCGGATTGGTAAAGCTCTCGAGCGCAATGTAGTTCACGGTAAGTTGACGTCTTTCAGCATCCCATTGAATATTATGTCCCCCCAATAAATGATGAATTGGTGGGAGATGTTCCAGAATCTTGTTTTCCATAGTGATGAATCCTTCAATCTTTACAAATACTTATTTTTTCTCATTCTTTTATTTTAAGGTAAATGCATCATAAATCACCGCCTTACCTAAACGCATTGCACTGCCTACAGCTACGGTTTGGTTTAACCAGGCATATTGGAGTGCACTGGTCTCGAATTGCATAGTCAACTTGAAATAATACTGACTTGGATCGACATCTTTACCTGTACTTAACTGTTTCAAAATTTCAGGTGAAGCATGTCGGTAACCTTTAGTCTGTAAATAAATCAATGCGCCGTCATCAGTTTTCAAAAGATATCGTGTATCGATAATCGCTAGGCCTTTGCTATCTACGATTTGCCAGTCTGCGCCATTGTTGAGAATACGTCCTCTAAATGAAGGACCTTCAAAAGTGCCGCCAGTAATCGGAATAATCCGTCTTTGTCCCATATCCGCCGTTTTGCCTAACTCCCAAACTGGAGCATTTAATTCAACCTTGAAAGTGGCCAAGGGTTCAAGTTTAAGTGGTGGAGGCGAAAACTGTGTATCTGCATAACTGAGTACAGATAGATTTAGGCCGATCCAAATGCCAAATAAATATTTCATTTATCATCCTTTAAAATAAAAAAGGCCCTAAAAACTAGAGCCTTTGAAGGTATTATTTAAATTTCCATGTGTAATCAATATTGATACGGGTTTCATTAGCCGGTTTAATATTGGCAGTAATCGGCATATCATTATCATAAATTGCATAACGTGCACGTAGCCCAAGGTTTTTCAGTGGGCCATTTTGCACGGTATAACCTATGTCAAAGTCGAGTTCATCTTCCTCAAAATCGGTGCCTCCGAGTTGCGGCGCATAAATATTGCTACCATAGGTATAACGAGTCATAAAACGTAAACCCGGAACATAATCTTTAAAGTCAAATTCATAACGGGCACTATAAACACGTTCTTTGGCATTTAAGAATTCGCCGGTCCATGTATCGATGGTTAAGCCTGTTTCACCGCCAGTTAGATAAGGAAAGGCTGTGTCACCTAGATGATGGAAAGTCGAAAGACTAAATTTATGGTTTTGATGCTTTAGCTCTGAGTGGCTATGGATTAGATTATTATCTACTTTACCTGCTTTAGCAGCACCATCAGCGTCACTCATATAATAACGTAGTTGGCTGGTCAGTGCGGTATCTTCATTAAAGGCATGCTTGTAGGTGACGCCCAATAATGATTGATGATACAGATCTTCGACATCCATATGGAAGGCTGTCAGTTTTAGCGGATAATTGTTGAGATCATAATGGCCACCAAGATAGTACAAATGATCTGTTTCAACCGATCTATAACGGCCGTTTACCCCAGAGATTTTAATGTTTTCATAATTGGTCGAATCACGGTGATTAACCTTGTCTATATAGGATGCTTGTAAATCGAGACCCTGCACATCTTTAGACTGAACTGCAACCCCGCGATAGGTCTGAGGTAACAGGCGCGCAGGGGAACCAACAAGTACTGGTGTCATCGGTTGTAATGTACCGATGCGGACTTCAGTTTGAGCAACTTTGGCTTTAGCCGTAATCCCAATTTCCCCATATTGATCTGCTGGCTCATTGGTTCTGGCATTACGTGGCAGGTTTCCTGTACCACCATACTTTGCATCAGCATCCAGCTTAAACCCTGCGGTGGCCAAAATGTCGATACCAAATCCAATAAGGCCTTCGGTATAACCTGACTGGGCTTTTAAAATGAAGCCTTGGCTCCAGTCCCGGAATGCCGGATAGCGGTTTTCAACCTGGAAATCGCGATCAAAGTAGAAGTTGCGAGCCGTTAAATCCACTTTACTTTGCTCAATAAAACTATTGGCAAAAGCAGGTGTAGTTAAAAGTAAAAACGGTGTGATCCATAAATTTTTCATCATTATTTCATCCTGAAACATTATTGAAAATATTGTTTTTAAGTCATGCGTGTTTTATTTCCCCAAGAGTTCGCGTGCTACGATCTCCTTCATAATTTCATTGGTTCCCCCATAAATTTTTTGCACACGCGCATCGACGAAGAAGCGCGAAATTGGATATTCCTGCATATAGCCGTAGCCCCCAAACAGTTGCAGGAGCTGGTCAATGACTTCACATTGGGTGTCAGTAATAAAACATTTCAATGCGGCCACTTCAGTCACACTTAGAGCATTTCGGCTATATAGGTCTTTACAACGTTCTACAAATGCTTCAGCTGCAAGTGCTTTAATTTGCGCTTGCGCAAGCACAAAACGTGTATTCTGGAATTGCGATAAAGCTTGACCAAAGGCTTTACGTTCAAGTACATACTCTTTGGTAATGTCGATAGCACATTGGATTGCCCCAAGTGCCATGAGTGAAATACTGAGGCGTTCGCGTGGGAGTTCTTGCATCAGATAGCTAAAACCATGACCCTCTTGACCCAAAAGTTGACTTTTAGGTACATGAACTTGGTCGAAAAACAGTTCAGCAGTGTCTTGGGCATGTAGTCCAATTTTTTTCAGGCCACGTCCTTTTTTCACTCCATCTAAATGAGCATCAACGAGTAAAATGGAGATGCCTTTGGCTCGTGCTTGCGGGTCAGTTTTTGCAACCAGTACGATTAAGTCGGCATGATGTCCGTTGGAAATAAAGGTTTTGGAACCGTCTACCACATAATGATCACCATCTAAAATGGCTTGGGTGCGAATCGCTTGTAAATCTGAACCAGCATTGGCTTCCGTCATTGCGATCGCGGTGACCACCTCACCCGAGACCATCTTGGGTAACCAATATTGTTTTTGTTCTTCGCTACCAATATTTTGGATATAAGGGGAGACAAGTTCACTTTGCCCTCCAATACCGACTGCCAAGGCAGTAAAACCAGCTTTGGCTGTTTCCTGGACCAACATTTGTGAATAGTGAATCGGTGCACCAAAGCCCCCGTACTCTTCAGGGACATCAACACATAAAAAACCATTGTCCCCAAGCTTGTGCCATAGTTCACGAGGGATTAAGCCTTGCTCTTCCCAAGTTTCATAAAATGGTGCAACGTGTTCTGCTAAAAAACGTTGATAATTATCACGAAATAGCTCGAAATCACTATCTTTTTGCATAGAATTATCCTTAATTTGGATGCAACTGCCCAAGCAGCGCTATAAAAAGCGCTGCTAAACTCAGGGTAAGGGCTTATTGTTTAAGGGTTGGAATACGAATAATCAGTGGATTATTGACATGTTTCTCATAGAGTTCCTGCACCATGGCAGCACGACGTTTTAAAATGCCACTCTGATTTAAGTTACCTTTATCAGTGGTTTCTCCGGCATCCAGCTGTGGAGCTTCTGTCATTAAATACAGCATTGATACGGTATTTGAACTGCCAGTAGCATCTTTATTGAAGTCCACCAGAAATTGTTTAAACCATTGCTGCACTTTAGGGTGGCTCAACACTTCTTGGGCCGTCGTGTGTTTAAGATCTAAACCTGCATATTCAGCACAAGCTGAAAGTTTCGGGAAAATCAGAAAACCAATCGCATTCAGGTTAGAACCGGTAATGCAGACATCTTGAATAAGCAGATTGCCATTAATCAGGACTTTATTCCGTAAGGTGCCCACATTAACAAAGGTGCCAGTATTGAGTTTAAAGTCTTCGGCAATACGTCCGTCATACATAAGGCCTTGGCTTGGGTCGTTTGGATCAACAAGTTTTACAGCATCGCCGGTACGGTAAAACCCTTCTTCATCGAAAATACCAGCTTGTTGTTCTTGAGGCAGACGCCAATAATGTTTCATGACATTTTTGCCACGAACACAAAATTCAAGTTTATCGCCACATGGTGCCAATTTGACTTCACAGCCCGGCGCTGGATAGCCAATAAAGCCTGCCATGACTTTAGGACCTGTAGTAAATACACAAGATGGCGCGGTTTCTGTCATGCCTAAGCCACTCATAATACGGATGCGTTCACCGCAATGGGCTTGTGCAATCTGATCTAGACGGTTCCAACCTGCTTCAGATAGTGCAGCTCCAGCAAAAAACAATACTTTGACACGGCTAAAGAATTTTTCATGGAGTTCAGCATCCTGTTCAAGTGCTACCGTGATTTCTTCCCAACCTTTCGGTACATTTAAATATACCGTTGGTGCAATTTCTTTCAGGTTACGAATAGTTTCATCCATTTTTCCCGGCACCGGTTTGCCATCATCAATATAAATCGTACCGCCATTATAGAGCGCAATTCCGACATTATGGCTCCCCCCGAAGGTATGATGCCAGGCCAACCAATCGACCAAAATCGGTGGTGTTTCTTCAAATTCAGGGAAAGTTTGCAGCAACATTTGCTGATTGGTGCAGAGCATCAAATGTGTGGTCGGTACTGCCTTTGGCATTTTGGTCGAGCCAGAGGTAAATAAAAATTTGGCAATTTGATGTTCATCAATCGTTTCGTAGTGCGCTTTAATATCTGTAATTTCAGGCTCAAGAAGCGTAGAGAAAGCAATACAAGTTTTTTCACCGAGTTTGCCAGAGTTTGTAATGACTTCAATATCATCAGCATTACGGCAGTGCTCAATGGCAGTAGCAAAATCCTCCCCATCATTGGCAAAAACTAAACCTGGCGTAAGGACATCAAAGATATGTTTGAGTTTGCCAAAATCTTTGGAAATTAAAGAATAAGCAGGGGAAATAGCTGAAAATGGGATCCCTGCAAGCATTGCGCCCATGGATAAGGTGAGGTGTTCGAGATCGTTACCAGACAAAATAACAATGGGACGTTCGGTCGATAAATGTGGATATTGTTTTAAGCTTTGGGCGATACGCCATGCACGATTCGCAGTTTCTGCATATGTCAGTTCAATCCATTGACCTGAACTATCACGTTTAGCGGCGAAGACACGGTTTGGGTGTGTTTCTGCGTACTGTAATAAACGATCAGTCAATTTTTGCGGATAAGGCTTAAGTTGTTCTTTGGGAGAAATGTATAAGACGTCATTCTTATATTCAACATGTGTTTCATGACTGCCTAATTTAACAAATCGTTCAGGATACTTATGTGATTGAACTGTCATGTGTGCCATTGTTATTACTCCATGTATTTTTATCTATTCTTTTTCAACGAAAAGAGTTGACTTCATGTCAACTCTCTTACTTTCGTTAAATTGGGTAGTGGCGTGGGCTGGTTTGTATGGTCACCCAACGTAATTCAGTAAACTCAGCCACAGAAACTTTACTGCCAAATCGTCCATAACCACTTTGTTTGACACCACCAAATGGCATTTGTGCTTCATCATGTACAGTGGCACCATTGATATGGCAGATACCGGATTCAATCCGTTTTGCTACGGCAAGCGCTTGTGCTAAATCTTGGCTAAACACGGCTGCTGACAAACCAAATTCAGAATCATTTGCCAATTCTACGGCGTCATCAACTGTTTTAAAGCGTTGTACTGTGCAGACAGGACCGAACGATTCTTCGGCATAAATCTGCATTTCTTTGGTGACATCAACCACTATTGTAGGTTGCATAATAGCACCTTGGATGTCCAAGCCGAGTGGTAAATTTGCACCTTTTTCACGTGCATCTTCAATTAACTTCCCAATACGTGCAGCTGCTTTTAAGCTTTCCAGTACACCAAGTGGGGCATCACTCTCAAGTGGATTGCCAGCGCGAATAGTTTTGACCTTCGCCACGAGTTTTTCGATAAAGGAATCAGCAATTTTTTCATCAACAAGAACACGTTCTGTCGACATACAGATTTGACCCTGGTTAAAGAATGCACCGAAGGTCACGGCATTGACCGCTTCATCGATGTCAGCTTGATCAAGCACAATCACAGGTGCTTTTCCACCAAGTTCGAGCAGGACAGGTTTTAAATATTTTGCTGCTGTTTCAGCAATAATTCGGCCCACATGGGTTGAACCGGTAAAATTAATACGCTTGGTTAGCGGGTGGCTAATTAAGCGTTCCACAATTTGAGGGGCATCTTGGGCCGCATGAGTGATGACATTGACTACCCCATCTCCAATCCCTGCTTCATGTAACACTTCACCAATCAGACGATGTGTTGCAGGGCATGCTTCAGATGCTTTAAGGACCACAGTGTTACCACAGGCAAGAGGCATTGCTAAAGCACGTGTGGCAAGAATTACAGGGGCGTTCCATGGTGCCATCCCGACGATAACACCACAGGGTACGCGAATGCCCATCGCCATATTGCCCGGTACATCTGATGGAATAATGCTGCCATCAATTTGTGTGGTCATAGCTGCAGCTTCGCGTAGCATATTGGCTGCAAGGTGAACATTAAAACCATACCACGTTGCAGTTGAACCTATTTCATGAATCGCAGTCTGAATAAATTGTTCAGTTTTTTGATCCATCAGGTCGGCCGCTTTAAGCAGTTTTAAACGACGGTCTGTTGGAGAAAGGGCAGACCATGTTTTAAATGCCTTGTGTGCGGATTCGATCGCACGATCAACATCCGATAAAGTTGCAGCAGCACTAATTGAAGCCACTGAGCCATCGATCGGACTGATTCTTTCAAAAGTTTGTCCTGAACTTGCTGCAACGGATTGACCGTGAATAAGTAACTGTACGTTTTGCATGGCAAATGTTTCCTTACATGTCCATCATGACGAATGTGAATTGATACTGCTTAAGCAGGGCGTTTGTAAGCTTGAAGACCTGGCTTAATTGACTTGTCATCAAGGAATTGCTTCAGACCTTGTTCACGACCACCTTCATCATCACGATGATTACATTGATCCAGTTTTGCGTATAAATAATCTTCGTTTTGTTCCCAAGTCAGTTCACGGCAACGTTTGAAACCATTTTTCGCAGTACGCAGTACAACTGGATTTTTCTCAAGTAAGTTGTTGGCAAGTTCAGTTACTTCAGCACGAAGTTGAGCAAGTGGAACACTTTTATTGACTAAGCCCATATTGGCAGCTTCAACACCTGAGAAGGTCTTGCCAGTCATGATGTAGTACATCGCAGTACGGTGGCCAACTGTATCCGCCATTGCTTTGCTTACAAGGTTACCTGGTGGGATGCCCCAGTTAATTTCAGATAAACCAAAAGTAGCTTCGTCTGCAGCAATGGCAAGATCACAGGCAACCAGAGGAGAGAAGCCACCACCAAAACACCAACCGTTTACCATCGCAATTGTTGGTTTTGAATAGAAACGAAGTAAATGCCATTGCCAGCGAGATGCATCACGGCGAATACGTTCTTGGAAGATCTCCGGTTGATTATCAACTTCGCGGAAATATTCTTTCAAATCCATACCCGCTGTCCATGAATCACCAGCGCCAGTCAAAACAAGTACTTTCGCTGCAGGGTCAAGTTCTAAGGTTTCAAGTACATCTATCATTTCTTTATTGAGTGTTGGACTCATTGCATTTTTCTTTTCTGGGCGATTTAAAGTAACCCATGCAATACCTGCATCAACTTGTACATCAACGGTTTCCCAGCGGTTTTGATAAGACATGTGTTGCTCCTTAATGTTCGTTTTATGTCCTGATAGGATTTAATCTAATATCAGTTAAACTTACATTCAAGTCTTATTTTGCATTTTTTGAAAATAATTTATAAGACCATGTAATTTAATAAAATAAATATTTAAATTGTAAAAATATAAAAATACATATTGATTAAATTATAAGTTTAGGTGATATTTTTTGAATTGCTTAGGACGGAAAGCAATACATAGGAAGTGTATGAATTAAAAAATTCTAAAAGGACAATAACGAATGGAAAATAGTGTAAGTAGCAAAGGTAAAGCTACGCTTACACTCGTATTGTGTTTTGCAATTGCAGTGTTTGAGGGTTTTGATCTTCAATCGATGGGCGTTGCAGCACCACGGATGCGAGCGGAGTTTGGCCTGGACAATGCCCAAATGGCATGGGCATTCAGTGCAGCAATTTTGGGAACCTTACCAGGCGCAATCATTGGTGGACGGTTTGCAGACAAAATCGGGCGTAAAGCAGTTTTGTTAACAAGTATTTTAGTTTTTGGTGTTATGTCGGTGTTAACCGCCTATGCAGCAGACTATACCTTGTTACTGATTATTCGTTTCTTGACCGGTCTTGGGATGGGTGGTGCATTGCCAATGATGATTATTATGGCATCGGAAGCTGTGTCGGAGAAACATAAAGGGATTGCTGTCAGTATTATGTACAGTGGTATTCCATTTGGCGGTATGTTGACCTCATTTGTCGCGATGGCACTTGCAGGTGATGCGCAGTGGCGGCATATCTTCTATGTCGGTGGTTTTGCCCCGATTTTATTAATTCCTTTATTAATTAAATTCTTACCTGAATCGAAAGACTATTTGACAGCAGCGCAGCAAAAAACTTCGACACCATTCTTTGAAGTGCTGTTTGCCAAAGAACGTCGTTTCTCTACCATTCAGATCTGGGTCAGTTTCTTCTTTACCCTTGTGGTACTGTATTTCCTACTCAACTGGTTACCTCTGTTAATGGGTGCACAAGGCCTAGGTAAGACAGAAGCAAACTATGTTCAGATTGGCTATAATATTGGCGGTATATTTGGTTCGATTTTAATGGGCGTCTTGCTAGATAAAATTCGAATGAGTACTACGGTCAAACTGATTTACATTGGTATTCTAGTCTCGCTGTGTTGTCTGGCTATTTCACCAACCGTGGCATTACTTGTATTATCTGCTGTCGGATGTGGTCTATTTATTGTCGGTGGTCAGTCTGCATTGTATGGTCTTGCAGCCATGTTCTACCCAACTGAAATGCGTGGAACAGGGGTTGGTGCAGCAGTTGCAGTTGGTCGAATTGGTTCTTTTGCCGGGCCTCTTTTCGCAGGTATGCTGTTATCGCTCGGTTCAAGTTCAGCGATGGTCATTGGTGCAAGTATTCCACTGATTTTAATGGCAATGATCGCAGCGTTACTTTTGGTCCGTAAATCAAAAGTTTCACGGCAGGTCTCTGTATTAAATACGTCAACTCAAACTCAGTAATGTAATGACTTAAGTATGGCCAATTTGGCCATACTTTTTAATGGTTAGAATTTAAGGTTGAATTAAGTATTATGGAACATCAGTTAAATCAACTGCCAACCCTGAGCTATATGATAGCTCGTGTTGATCGTATTATCAGTAAATTACTGAATGAACGCCTAAAGCCTTTAGATATTACTTTGCCTCAGTTCACAGCATTGTCAGTACTCGCGGCAAAAGGAAATCTCTCCAATGCCAAACTGGCGGAGCGTTCTTTTATCAAACCCCAATCAACTAATAAAATTCTACAGGATTTATTAAGTAGCGGCTGGATTAGTAAGGAATCGGACCCCTCTCATGGTCGTCGTATTCTTGTCAATGTTACTCAAGCAGGATTAAATAAATTAAGTGAGTGTCGGGCAGTCGTTCAGGAACTGGAACAAACGATGCTAAAAGGCGTGGATATTAATCTGGCCTTTTTGATCAGGAATAATCTTGAAATCATGGCCACTAATTTACAGCATTTTCAAGAAGAATAATTTTTTACATCATCAGGTCGGATTTGAGTTCGTCTAGCTAATTTTCAATGTCTATTCTTGAGGAAGCAACAACTTAATAAGCTGAATAGGATCTTCATGACTTCTGTTGAATTATTTTCATGCACCCGGTAGCATCAGCACACATATTATAAATGAGTAAGTCCATGTCATCAGGTCAGCAAGTACTGATTGAACTTAGAAAAATGATTATTTCAGGTGAAATTCCGGGCGGTGCTCGCATGGCTGAAATTCCAACAGCAGAAATGCTTGGAGTTTCACGTCAACCGGTGCGTATGGCATTTAAACTGCTTGAGCAAGAAGGATTATTATTAAAAAATCCAACCCGCGGCTATACAGTTAGAGAAATTTCTCCCAAGTTGATTCAGGATGCACTTGAGGTGCGAGGAGTGCTTGAAGGCCTGGCAGCAAAAAAACTGGCAGAAAAAGGGCTAAGCACGCAGCAAAAAGATCAGCTAATGCAGTGCATTACTCAAATAGAGCCAATATTTAAAAAAACTGAACTAAGTAATGAGGATATTGAAATCTATCATTATTACAATACCATTTTTCATAATACGATTATTCAAGGCTCAGATAATATCGCTATTGTGCAGGCTCTAAGTAAGAATAATCAGCTACCCATGGCTTCTGCCCAAGCCTTAACTTATGATAAAAATAATCCGCTCTCAGAAATTCGCCGTCTGCATCATGCCCATATTCAACACTGTGCCATTTTCAATGCTTTAAAAAATCGTGATTCGGCACGAGCAGAGAGTCTGATGCGTGAACATAGCCATGTAGTCACTCTGGGCGATATGATGCGTTCTATTTTTAATTCACATGTGCATTCCTAAATTTAAGCCTTTTCTTTAAATAAAAAAATCCCTTCTGATGGGGCAGAAGGGCGGAAAGTGGAGAAAGATTAAACTGCTATTTTTAATGAGATAGCATTTTTTTATTTTTTAAAGATCAATAATTAGCATTTTAGATTTTGCACGCGAGCAGCATGGAGTAAATTGATCCTGAGCTGCTTGTTCTTCTTCAGTTAAGTACATATCCCGGTGGTCAATTTCACCTTCGACAACTGTCACTAAACAGGTACCACAAATACCCTGTTCGCAAGAAACAGGAATACTTACCCCAGCAGCTTCAAGTGCTTGTACAGCTGTTTGGTCTTGTGCAACATGGATCAGTTGGCCGGTATTTTGAACTTTAATAGTGAAACTACCATCTTCACTGGTATCAATTGTTGGTGCACTAAAGTGTTCTTTATGAATATGCGTCTCAGGCCAGGATTGCTGTTGGGCAGTCTGGATCACGAAATCCATAAAACCTTGTGGACCACATACATAAACATGATGTGCTAAGTCAGACTGAGCAAGCGCACTTAGTAAGTTGCAATGTGTGGCGGCTTCATCATCAATGTGCAGATGAACTGAATCACCGAGAAGATTGAGATCCTCATGAAAAGCCACTGCCGAACGGGTTTTAACAAAGTAAAACAGTTTGAAAGATTTTTTCAGTCGTTTTAACTCTTTGGCCATTGCCAGAATTGGTGTAATCCCAATCCCGCCTGCACATAGGACTGCATGTTCAAGCTCTGTATTCAGCTCAAACAGGTTACGGGGTTCACTAATCTGAATGCGTTGCCCCACCTGTAACTGTTCATGCATAAAGCGTGAGCCACCACGTGAGTTTGGATCATTCAGTACACCAATTACATAGCGGTGCTGTTCACTGCTGCAATTCGCCAAGGAATATTGGCGTATTAAGCCTTCGCCCATATATACATCAATATGGGCACCTGCTTTAAAAGGAGGTAGAGGCTCCCCATTACAACTCATGAGCTCAAATGAATTTATTTGAGAATTGTGTTGATGGATCTGATGAATGGTCACTTCCATGTGAGTGCCGCTCCTAAAATTTAAAAAATCAAAATACTGTTCTAAAACTTTAACTATTTAACCAAGCGTGACTGACGGAATCTGCTCTTTGCCTGCAATCTCGTTAACCTGTTCTTGGCTAATCAGACGATCAATCACTTTGCGTGCTTGCACTCCGCCTGCATCAATATTCAGCATCAGCAACTTGCGGTCAGGATAGCGGAGCAGGTTTTGTTGTTGCTGTTCCAGCATGTCCAGATCTTCAGAGAAAATCTTGCCTTGTCCTTCACGGATCTGATCTGTCAGTTCCGCATTCTCTGGCTGGAAGTGACGGGCCATACCCCAGAAATACCAGTGAGAGGTTTCTGTTTCAGGCGTAATAAAGTCCACCACAATAGAAGATACTTTATGCTCGGCAGCTGCCTGATAGCCACCTTTACCTGCATGTGCTACGCCAACTTCAATATGAACATTACTTGGCGCAAAGAAATGACAGATCTGCCAGCGGTCTACCGGAACATCATCAGCCAGATTGTTGCCTCTTAATGCCATTTGCCAGAATGGAGGTGCATAGATATTTTCCATATGGCGTTCTGTAATGACATGATCCCCATCTATACGAGTAGTAGGTGCTGCTTCATCAATTTCTTTTTGTCCAATACTGGCTGAGTGAACATAAGTTTCATGAGTAAGATCCATTAGATTGTCAATCATCAGACGATAATCGCAATTGATGTGGAACAATCCACCACCATATGCCCATTCAGGATTATCTGCCCATTCAAGTTCAGGTAACTGATCTTCACTTGCAAGTGATTGGTCACCTGGCCATACCCAGATAAAACCGAATTTCTCTACAACACTGAAACTCTTATTACATGGAAAACCACGAACACGCTGTCCAGGCATAGCAACTGTCTTGCCATCACAGCCCATAACTAAGCCGTGATAACCACAAACTAGATTGCCATCCTCTACAAAGCCTAAAGAGAGTGGAGCACCGCGATGTGGGCAGAAGTCTTCTACTGCATAGACCTTATTTTCTTTACCACGATAAAACACCATCTTTTCACCACAGATCTGACGACCTAATGGCTTTTCGATAACTTCTTCAGGACGCGCTGCCACATACCAAGCATTTTTAATGAACATATTCTGATCTCCTTATCAATTGGATCCAATTTATGACTATTGATGCGAATAGTCAATATAAAATGTACAATAAAAGTATAAATTGGATCCATTTATAATATTGAGGGGTAAAATCTGCTTTTATGATTTACTGATGCGTAACTAGTTTCTTTAAGAAATACGACTTGTGAAAAATTGTTTTAACCTCTTTATTGTTGCTATCTTGAGCAGATTACGGATTCTGCCTAGTGTGAAGCATGGGAGAGTGAGTGCTATTAAAGACGTTCCTGTAAAGGGAAATAGTATAATTGCACAATTTGTAGTAAGAACTATTTACTATTACCCAGTATTATTATGAAGGTTTACAAGTGATTGTGATCTTGTATAGATGCTCCGATTGCCTAAAAACTCATGCAGGGAGGCAATCAATAAGTAAGATATAAAATAGATAATATTTATACGGTATTTTTTACGGTATATGCTGTTAAGAATTAATTTTTTATATTTATTAATCAAAAAGATAAAACTTTATTCTTGTGCGCGCTGAGCGCACCATTCTATTGTTTGATCACATCTTATTTAATCCTGATATTATTAAAAATTAATAACTTATATCTGTCTATTGTCCGGTAATGTCCGAAGGCGTTTTAGGATACTGCAAGTTTTTACGGTATTTTTTACGGTACATCCTGTTTCTTGAAAAAAATATACCGTAAAAAGATGCCTAAATTATTTATTAGTTTTACACAATCAAAAAATAAACAGCATTAGTAAAAAAAGATGAATATCTAAAACTTCAATACTTCTTTTTTATCATTCTCTTAAGTAGCTTTAC
Source organism: Acinetobacter sp. UBA3461 (assembly GCF_002381195.1). NCBI lineage: Bacteria > Pseudomonadati > Pseudomonadota > Gammaproteobacteria > Moraxellales > Moraxellaceae > Acinetobacter > Acinetobacter sp. UBA3461. Next base: position 369,417 of record NZ_DFRO01000027.1, read on the forward strand.
ACCGTATATTGTATCTACCTAACATATTGCTATTAAAATGTATTAAGGGAAATGAGTGGAATTAAAACAGCTAAAATACTTTATCACAATTGTAGAGTCTGGAAGCCTGGGCAAAGCTGCACAAAAACTAGATGTTGGGACATCTGCTTTAAGTCAGCAAATTGCTAAACTGGAAGATGAACTATGCACCCGCCTGTTAAGCCGTACTTCTACCGGAGTTACACCTACTCCAGCAGGGTTAGCTTTTTTTAAGCAAGCGCAATTATCATTACGTCATGTACAGTATGCAATCGAGGCCGCGCATTCTTCTCGTCTAACAGGTCATGTAAGCGTGGGCTTTTCACCAAGTATTGCATCTGTACTGGGCATACCATTTATGCAACTCATGTCCGAACGCTATCCAGATATCAAGATTCATTTAGTGGAAAGCTTATCTGGAAACCTCACCAATCTTGTCAATTCAAGACAACTTGATATTGCTATTATTTTTACACAGGACGTAGATGCCAATTGGTCTGTTCAGCCTTTATTAAAAGAACAAATGTTTTTAATGGCTAACAGAGCCTTATTACAAGAATATGATTTAGAAAATTGTATTCAAAACGGCCAAATTGATTTGGAAAGAGTAAACCGTTTACCACTCGTTTTACCTAGCCAAAGACACGGTTTACGTAAGTTCTTAGACCAGAAAGTAGAGTTATTAGATGTTGATTATGAGGTCGATGGACTGCATTTACTGATGAACTGTGTCAGTCACTTAAATATGGCCACGATTCAGCCTGTGAGTGCTCACTTCGATTATCTTAAATCTGATATTTGCTTGTTGAAAGTAGTCGAACCAGAACTTGCCAGAATCAACTATTTAATTAGTATTTCAGAAGAAGAACTTTCTCCAGCAAGTCTTGCCACCAAAGTTGCAATAAAAATTTGTGTTAAGGGATTAATAAATAAAGGTTTATGGTCAGGTGCAGAACTATTAGACTTTTAGCCTATTTAATTTTATTAAACACCTATTTAAATTCAGCCTATCACTGAAATCCCTATTTTTAGTCTTAAATTGCATCAAATTCGAAAGGGAAGACATCGAATGCATGATGTAATTGTGATTGGCGGTGGGAATGCCGCATTATGTGCAGCACTCACTGCACGAGAAGCGGGTGCTTCAGTATTGCTTTTGGAGGCAGCTCCCAAAGAATGGCGAGGTGGAAACTCACAGCACACACGTAATTTACGTTGTATGCATGATGCACCTCAGGACGTGCTGATTGATGCCTATCCTGAAGAAGAATACTGGCAGGATTTATTAAAAGTTACTGCTGGTAAAACTAATGAGCATCTGGCTCGTCTCGTTATTCGTTCAACTGCAACCTGTCGTGACTGGATGCGTAAGCATGGTGTAAATTTTCAGCCACCTTTATCAGGGGCTTTGCACGTGGCACGCACCAATGCTTTCTTTATGGGGGGCGGAAAAGCCCTGGTTAATGCCTATTTCAGAAGTGCTCAAGATCTAGGGGTAGAGATTCGCTATAACACTAAAATTACTCAAGTGATTATTGAAGAAGGTGTATTTAAATCTGTCGTGGCAGAAGATGGTACGCGTTTTGAAGGTGCATCTTGTGTTTTGGCTGCAGGTGGTTTTGAGTCAAATCGCGAATGGTTGAAAGAAGCATGGGGTCAGAACGAAAATGGTGAATGGCCCGCGGACAACTTTATTATCCGTGGTACACGCTTCAACCAAGGTAACTTGCTGAAATTCATGATTGACCAAGGAGCCGATATTATCGGTGATCCTTCACAGTCGCACTGTGTTGCTGTGGACGCACGTGCACCGCTTTATGATGGCGGCATTTGTACACGAATTGACTGCGTATCTTTAGGCATTGTAGTTAACAAAAATGCCGAACGTTTCTATGATGAAGGTGAGGACTTCTGGCCTAAACGCTATGCAATTTGGGGGCGCTTAGTTGCTAAACAACCGAATCAAATTGCTTACTCGATTATTGACTCTAAATCTGTGGATCGTTTCATGCCACCTGTGTTCGAAGGGACTAAAGCAAATACGATTGAGGAGCTTGCAGAAAAACTCAATCTAGATGTGGCGACACTCTCTAAAACTGTGGCGGACTATAACCTGGCCTGTGTCAAAGGCGAATTCAATCATACCGTGCTTGATAACTGTCATACCGAAAATCTGACACCAGCTAAAACTCACTGGGCTGTGCCTTTGGATCAGCCACCATTTTATGCTTATGCATTACGTCCGGGGATTACTTTCACATACCTGGGATTGAAAGTTGAAGACGATGCGGCGGTACGCTTTAACAATAAACCAAGTCCCAACTTGTATGTAGCGGGTGAAATGATGGCAGGGAATGTGTTGGGCCAAGGATATACCGCAGGTGTAGGCATGTCGATTGGCACAACCTTTGGACGTATTGCCGGTAAAAATGCGGCAAAAGCTGCATTCAAGCAGGGAGTTTAAAATATGAATGCAAATGTAAAGACTCTAATTCCTGTAGTGCAGCTAACCGATAATGAACAACAAGTAAAACAGGCTTTGCAGATTTGTAATGCCTGCCGTTATTGTGAAACGTTCTGTGCTGTATTCCCAGCCATGACGAAACGTCTTGAGTTCACTCAGGCAGATATTCACTACATGGCTAACCTGTGCCATAACTGTGGTGCCTGTCTGCATGCCTGTCAGTATGCACCGCCACATGAATTTGGTGTGAATATTCCACAAGCGATGGCGCAAGTCCGTCTGGAAACCTATCAGGAATTTGCAGTACCTGCTTCTTTTGGCTCAATTTATAAGAAAACCGGTATTCCATTGGTTTCTGCAATGTCTGTGCTTTTCTTCTTGCTCATGTTGGGTGGTGTTTGGCTAAATGGTACTGATTTATTCGGTCGCTACCAAGGTAATTTCTATGCGATTTTTCCGCATAACTTCTTGGCAGTGTTGTTCGGCTCAGTATTTATTGTGGCATTCATTCTACTCGGTTTAGGGATTGCGAAATTCTGGAGACAGACTTCAAAAATTATTCCAGAAGGTGTGGCACAACCAGATATTCTACAAGCCTCTAAAAATGTACTAACGCTAAAATATCTGGATGGTGGACATGGTAAAGGCTGTAATGAAGAAGATGATCGTTATACCCAGATCCGTCGTATTTTCCATCACTTCACTATGTATGGCTTCTTACTTTGCTTCGCTGCGACCAGTGTTGCGACACTTTATCACTACTTCTTAGGTTTACAGGCACCGTATGGTTACACCAGCTTGCCTGTCATTCTGGGAACACTAGGTGGCTTAGGTTTGGTGATTGGTCCAATTGGCCTTCTATATCTGAATATCAAACGTCATCCTTTGCATGGTGATGCAAAACAGAAACCAATGGATCGCGGCTTTATCTTCTTACTGCTGCTGATCAGTATTACTGGCCTGGCTTTATTGGCTTTCCGTGATACTTCAGCGATGGCTTTATTACTGATTATCCACTTGGCTACCGTAATGACCTTCTTCCTGACTATTCCTTTCGGCAAGTTTGCCCATGGATTCTACCGCAGTGCGGCCTTATTAAAATTTGCAGTCGAAGAGCGTGTTGCAAAACATCGTGCAAAAGCTAAGTAAAGATTTAAACACCCAAACCAGAACAGGACCATGGAGGTCGATGATGGCTATAGGTAAGAGATTTAAAAACCTAAATGGACAACAAGTAAGTTATAAGGAAGTAACAATCATGAAAAATCTAAAATTAATTGCAGTCGCATGCGCCAGTTTAGCAGCCGTAGGATGCGGCACTGGCAATGCCTCTAAAGATCCTGGTCAGCCAAAGCGCCCTGAATGTATTGCTCCAGCCAAACCAGGGGGTGGTTTTGACATGACCTGTAAGCTTATTCAGTCTGGTTTCAAAAAGACTGAAACCCTGCAAGATCCGATGCGTGTGACCTATATGCCAGGTGGGGTAGGTGCAGTAGCGTATAACAAGATTGTAGGTAATGATCCGGCAAATAATAACGCTGTGATTGCATTCTCTACTGGTTCACTTTTGAATCTGGCACAAGGTAAATTTGGTAATTTTACTGAGAAAGATGTCAAATGGTTGTCTGGTGTAGCTGTTGATTATGGACTGGTTGCTGTACATAAGGATTCACCTTATAAAAACCTGAATGATCTAATGAAAGCGCTGAAGGCAAACCCTAAAGGCATCAGCTTTGGTGGTGCAGGCAGTGTAGGAGGACAAGACTGGATGCAAACTGCCATGCTGGCAAAAAAAGCCGGTGTGAATCCTGCAAATATGAGCTTTGTAGCGCTTGAAGGTGGAGGTGAAGTTCTTACTTCGCTGCTCGGTCAACATATCCAGGTAGGTGTGGGTAATGTCAGTGAGGTAGGCGCTCACCTTGAAGCAGGTAATATTCGTATCTTGGCTGTTTTCGCTGAGAAACGCTTAGAAGGTAAATTCTCTCAGCTGCCAACTGCAATAGAGCAGGGCTACGATCTGGAATGGCCTGTAATTCGTGGCTTTTATATGGGGCCAAAAGTCAGTGATGAGGCTTATAACTGGTGGAAAAATGCTTTCGATAAAATGATGGCTGACCAGAAGTTTGATGCAGTACGTGAAAATCAGGATCTACTTCCATTCGAGCTGACCGGTGAAGAACTGACTGCTTATGTTTATAAGCAGACTGCGGAAATGCGTCAGTTATCTGAAGAATATAAATTATCAAAATAACCAACAGACTGAGTTGAAAAGCTATTTTCAACTCAGTTTTTGTTTTGAGGGTAGATGATGAAATCTGAACGGATTCTCACGGGTATTATTGCAGTTTGCGGATTCTTTTTACTAATTTACGCATGCAATTTTGAAGCTCCAATTTCATATGATCCAGTAGGGCCAAAAGCCTTTCCAATTTTACTGATGGGCTTAATTACAGCAAGCGCAGTCTACTTGACCATACGTCCAGCCATTATGTTTGAACCAGTTGAGTTGGGCTGGACTAAGAGTTTGCTAGGCAAACTCGTGCTGTGCGCAATAACCTTGACCGTGTATGCGGTTATTTTTGAGTGGTTCGGCTTTATCGTTGCGACTTTACTCATGACTATTGCAGTGGGCAAACTTTTTAATGGCAAAACGCTTCCAGTGGCGATCACAGGTCTGGTACTCAGTACGTGTACTTATTATCTGTTCGACCGTGTACTGGACGTGCCTTTACCACTCGGATTCTTCGGTTAAGGATGACGACGATATGGATATATTAAATTTTTTGATGATGGGATTTGAAGTTGCCTTACAGCCGCAAAATCTCCTCATTGCTTTTATTGGTGCATTTATTGGAACGATTGTCGGTCTATTACCGGGGTTAGGATCGATTAATGGTGTCGCCATCCTGTTACCATTTGCGTATGCCCTTGGTTTGCCTGTAGACAGTGCTTTGATTCTCTTGGCAGCAGTTTACTTAGGTTGTGAATACGGTGGCCGTATTTCTGCAATTTTGCTGAATGTACCAGGTGATGCCGGTGCCATTATGACCACGTTGGATGGTTATCCGCTAGCACAGCAAGGTAAAGCAGGCATTGCACTATCGCTGTCATCAGTCAGTTCATTTATTGGTAGTACCATTGCTTTTATCGGCATCGTGCTGTTTGCTCCAATCTTGGCTAAATGGGCAGTGGCTTTCGGTCCAGCGGAATATTTCGCCCTCATGGTCTTTGCCATTGTGTGTTTAACTGGTTTAGTCAGTACGCAGCCATTTAAAACCCTGATCATGGCGCTGATGGGCTTAGCTCTATCGACCGTTGGGATGGATGCCATTACTGGTGTATATCGCTTTACCTTTGACAGTGTGGGCCTAAGTGATGGTATTGCATTTACGACTGTAGTCATTGGTCTGTTCAGTATCAGTGAAATTCTGTTGCTGCTGGAGCGTACCACTATTGGTAAGGTTGTATTAGAGCAAGGTAAACGCTCATTGTTTAACCTCAAAGAATTCTTTAGCGCATTGGCTACCATCATTCGTGGCTCTCTGATTGGATTCTTCTCTGGAATTCTCCCTGGCGCAGGTGCGAGTGTTGCCAGTGCGATGGCTTATACCACCGAACGTAAGATGGCAGGTGAAAAAGGTAAATTTGGTAAAGGTGACTTACGCGGTCTTGCAGCACCGGAAAGTGCTAACAACGCAGCAGCGTGTGGTTCGTTTGTTCCAATGTTAACGCTGGGTGTGCCGGGTTCAGGTACGACTGCGGTGATGATGGGTGCATTGACCATGTACAATATTACACCAGGTCCACAATTGTTTGCTGAACAGCCAACTTTGGTTTGGGCGCTAATTGCATCTTTGATGGTCGGTAACATTATTTTACTGGTACTCAACCTTCCTCTGGTTGGTTTCTTTGCCCGTATGTTAAGTATTCCAAGCTATATCCTGATTCCAATTATTGCGACAGTAAGCTTCGTTGGTGTATATGCGATTCACAGTACCATTTTCGACTTATTGTTATGCATGGGCTTAGGGATTATTGGTTACATCTTGCGTAAATTTGATTTCCCACTTGCACCACTGATTCTCGGTTTCGTATTAGGCGAGTTAATGGAGTCAAATTTGCGTCGTGCGTTATCTATTTCTCAAGGTGAACTCAGTATCTTGTGGAGCAGTAATATCAGTATGGGACTTTGGGTCATGTCAGCATTGTTACTGATCCTACCTATCGTACGTAAATATCTGTTCATCAAAAAACATCAAGCTTAACTTGACAACAATAATGATCGGCCTGTGCTGATCATTATTGATTAGGACTATGAAAATAATAATGTTAAATGCCAAAGGATTGGCCATTGCCCTGATCGGGGCAGTTCTCGCGAAATATCTGCATATTCCGTTACCATGGCTGCTCGGGCCATTGCTGGCTGCATTATTCATGGGAAGTATTGGAAAGCCATTGTCCTGCCACCCTCACTGGCGCAAAGGAGGGCAGATTATTATTGGCATGGCACTTGGACTATATTTTACCCCAGCTTTGGTGCAAGCAATTTCTGCGTATTGGGGTTTTATTCTGCTCGGTATTCTATGGTCGCTGGTACTTGGTACCATGCTGGCAGGGTTGCAATATCGGATCAATGCACTGGACTGGGCCACCGCATGGTTTTCTTCTGCGATTGGTAGTGCCAGTGAAATGGTCAATATTGCCGAGCAATACAATGCTCAGATCGATAAAGTAGTGGCCGCACACAGCCTACGAATTGTGATTTTGGTAGTGCTTATACCAATTTTTATGGGACTGTATTTTCAGGTTGAATGGTCTGATCTGATCGTGCTGGATACTGAACGTTATGAGTTAATTCAGGTTCTGCCGCTTTTTGTCTTGGCTTTATTTGCCGGCATAATCTTTCAATATTTCCATCTACTTAATGCCTGGATTTTAGGTCCACTGACGATCATTGGTCTTTTTTCATTTTTCAGCATTTTACAATTGCGCTTTCCGGAATGGTTTATTGCCTTGGGGCAACTCTGTATTGGCTGGTCATTAGGCAGCAAATTTCCATTCAGTTTCTTAAAAAATAACAAAAAATTTATCGGGCTGACTGTCCTATTCAACTTGTTGGCATTGGTATTGTCCATTATTTTTGCCTTGTTATTAATTCATTTAAGCCATGCCGATGCCCAGATTCTGATTTTGGGACTATCTCCTGGTGGGATTGCTGAAATGTCCTTAATGGCAAAAGCCTTGGGACTCGCTGTGCCGATCGTAGTGGCTTTTCAGCTTTCACGCCTGATTTTTGTGATTTTAACCACACGCTTTTTTTATCAATGCAGTCTGCAACTGCTTTTTAAATCTACGAATAAATCTTAGGAGATGGATCACGGATGAATAGTGACGTGTATATACGGGTTTCTTATAAAGATTGGCTTTATCAGTTACAGCATGATGGCTTACTTTTAAAATATATTCCTCATCAGGATATTCAGTTGTGTACAGTAGCGGTTAAAAATAATCCTAGAGCGCTTCAGTATGCACAAATACAAACTGATGAAATGTGCTTACTTGCTGTTTCAAACTGTGGCGATACACTCAGATATGTCAAAAATAAAACCAATGAAATTTGCCTTAAAACTTTAGAAAATGAAGGGTTAGCGATTCGCTATATTGATAGTCCAACAGCTCAGATGTGTATGACTGCAGTAAGGCAAAATGGTTTTGCACTAAAGTTCATTCGACAACAAAATGAACTCCTCTGTAAAACAGCTGTCTTTAACAATCCCTATGCAATTAAGTATGTACAAGACAAAACCCAAGAAATATGTCTATTAGCGGTGCGAGCTGATGGAAATACATTGCAATATATTCCTCGGACCACTGATTTAATTTATGAAGAAGCTGTTAAATCAAAGCCAGAAGCAATTCAATATATTCATGATCAAAGCGAGCATATTTTAAGACTTGCGCTTAAGAAAAAACCTTACGTTATTCAATATGTCACAGAATGCCATGAAACTGTCTGGTTAGATGTGATCCAAAAAGATTCATCATTTATCAAATTTTTAAAGAATACCAATGAAAAATTAATCATTCATGCCATTCGGCAAAATCCAACCTCTATTAAATACCTTGACGAACAACCTGAAAATTTATGCAGATTGGCCATTTCTCTGGATTATGAAGCGATTGCAGGAGTGAAACATCAAACCGAAAGCGTATGTCTGTATGCACTTTCCAAGTCTAAGCATGCGATTAATTTTATTAAGCAAAAATATAAAAGTGAAATTGTGAAAAACAAGTATCTAGAACTATATGGAGGATAAAACAAAAAACTGATTTTTAATGTGTTGGATGAAATTGGATTCACTTTTAAAGGATTAATATGAAATTTTATAATTTAGCTTTTATATTTATTGGTAGTACGGTTATTTCCACAGCATATGCTGATCAAACAGCGCTTACAGAAATTGAGAAATTGAAGTCAGAGGTTGCTGAGCTCAGACAAATATTACAGGCCCAACAAATCTCAGGGACAAGCAGAGATTTTCAGCAGGAACAAAAAACACCAGCAGTAAATAAGTGGTTATCAAAATCTGGTGCAGAAATTAAGCTCTATGGCTTTGTTCGTGCTGATGCTGCCTATCAAATCGAAGGCGCAAAAGGCATGTTTAATAGCATCAATAGCGTAGCGCTAGAAGGAGATGTCAATAAGAAATCTACTGAAGATCGTTTAGATTCGACATTAACAACCACCCGCATTGGTTTGGATTTTAAGTCGCCATTTCAGAATGCTGATGTCGGCGTTAAAGTTGAAATCGATTTCCGTGGCGGTACAGATAAGGATACGGTCAGATTACGTCATGTCTACATGACTTATAACAACTGGTTAATCGGTCAAACCACGTCGACCTTCTTGTCGACCGAAACCTCACCAGAAATGCTCGATTTCAATACTCCACTCGGTGGAGGAACGACACGTACTCCAATGGTGCGGTATACAGATCAACTAAATGCCAATACACAGTATTTTGTTGGATTAGAAAAAGGTAATGACGAAAACAGGTTACCTGCAGCTACGGCAAAATTGAGTCATAAATTTTCGGAAGGCGCCGGTTTAGTCACTGCACGAGGACTTTTACAAGAAGTACGAGTACGTGATCTGGATGATGAGACAGAGCTAGGTTGGGGGATTGGTCTAGGGGTAAATTATAAGCCAGATAATCAACTTATTTTGAATGCTAATTACTCGCATATCTCCGGAGATAATAAATTTTTATTAGCAACTTCTGATAACAAACGTTATGTACAGCGTGGCAATGATATAGACCTCATTGATTTTGATGCTTTTACATTGGGTGCAACCTATAAATTTACTCCTCAAATCAGAAGTACTTTGGGCTATGGCTCTGTAATTTATGATGATAACAACGCCAACGGTAATAATCATTTACAGCAAGGCTGGTTAAATGTCATGTATAACCCGATTAAACCCGTTATGTTGGGCATGGAATATGTCTATGGTGAACGCGAGACTGTTGAAGGTAGAACAGGAAATGATAAACGTATAGAAATCATGGCGAAATATGATTTTTAAAATAGCGGGGCTAAAAGGGTAGAGAGATTTCTCTATCCCTTTTAATGGAGTTTGCTAGCTTATTTAAGCTTAGAACTATTTTATTTCACACTTAATATCTATAGGAAACATCCTATAGAGTTCTTTCATAAATTATTTTTTAATCATTAAAATGAAATTCCTTTCTCCTTGTAGGAGATGAGCAGCACTGCTGCGCAAAGGAGAGGTTATATCTAAGAAATCCTTTATCCTCTTGCGAAGTAATACTTCTCATCCTAAAGGGAGAAGGAACTTTCAATATTCATTTAAATATGAATATAACGATCATTTTTTGATTTATGAAATAGATCTTATATAGAAGATGTTTTTTTAATAAACAGAGTAGTCATTAATGAAGTTCTGACTCAGAATAAATTAAAATTCAAAATATAAAAAAAGGAAGTCATCTATAAGACACTTCCTCATAAAAAAATAAATTTTATCGCTATCTTTGATTAAAAATAGATCAGGATTCAAATGCATCTTTTTTTAATGCAAGTAAAGGATTACATGATTCTCTCTTTAAACTTAAATAGCTCATTACTTTGAGCATAGAAAGACCGACCGTCCATATTTAAGTCAACTTCAAGACCTGACTGTAAAAGAACTTTCTTGCCAACTTCGACCCATTTAAAGCCTTGGCGGGTATTTTGCTGTTTATTTAATGGGATAAGAGAAACCAGGATTTCAGTGCCATTGGCTGCTTTAGCAATTAAATTATTAAATTGATTCATTGTGTTACCTATTATTTTAATGTTTCTTCTATTTTTGAAAATAGAATAAAACTAGGGATTTCAAAAAATGAGAGGGAGCCTGATGTGCAGGCTCCCTCTAATGAATGTTGTCGATTAAAGAGCGACAATATTCACAGCATTAGGACCTTTTTGACCTTCAACAATGCTGAAAGAAACCTGTTGGCCTTCAAATAAAGTTTTGAAACCTGAACTGCTAATTTCTCGGAAATGAGCAAAAACGTCTGGACCTGATTCTTGTTGAATAAAGCCAAAACCTTTAGTTTCGTTGAACCATTTTACTGTGCCAGTAACTGTATTAGACATAAAATAACCTTTTGATTTTTAGTATTTTTCGAATTAAATAAACGAAAATATGCTGAGAATAGGAAAGAATTGAAATGATGATCTGAAAAAACGAATGCTTATAAAATAATTAAAAACGACGATACTTAAAGAAAATAGAATAACAACACTTTGTATTTGATAGTCATCATACATGATATATCAAAATATTCAATAAAAAATTAAATTATTATACAAATAATTTATAAGAGACTGTTCATGCACAGATTATTAATCGTCTTAAGTCCTACTTGAAACTATTTTAAGTCGCTATTTAGCATTTGCTGAATACAGACTTCTCCTTAAACATTAATTGATCTATACACGGTGTCACAAAGCGCTACAACTTCCACGTATGCCCCATAGTATTTTAGAAAGGCGCCTAATAAGCGATATAACTCCTTTGAATGTGAGTGAACAATCGCCGTCATTTAAATAATAGAAGATAAAAAACAAAAGCTTAAAGCCAAATTTGTTTTTTATCAAAAGGGTAATAATAAGGAAGTCACATGAAAGAGACCAAGAGTGAGCTAGCAGGTACTGATCGTCCGGATTTGAAAAATCATAATGAGAAGAATGCCCAGCTTGATGCATACCGTCGTGATGCAACTGGGCAGGCTCTGACCACCAACCAGGGGGTGAAAATTTCTGATAACCAGAATAGCCTGAAAGCTGGTACCCGTGGTGGAACTTTGCTGGAAGACTTTATCTTTCAGGAAAAAATGACGCATTTTGACCATGAGCGTATTCCTGAACGTATTGTGCATGCCCGTGGTGTGGCAGCACATGGTGTATTTAAGGCTTATCCTGGCAATGAGCGCTTTACCAAAGCTGGATTCCTGACCGATACTGAGCGCGAGACTCCTATGTTTGTGCGCTTTTCTACCGTACAGGGTCCACGAGGTTCAGCGGATACAGTACGTGATATTCGCGGTTTTGCGATGAAGTTCTATACTCAGGAAGGGGTATATGACCTGGTGGGAAATAATGCACCAGTATTCTTTATCCAGGATGGAATCAAGTTCCCGGATTTCGTGCATGCGATGAAGCCTGAACCACATACCGAGATTCCTACTGCACAGACTGCGCATGATACATTCTGGGATTTCGTTTCTCTCGTGCCTGAAACTGCCCATGCGGTGATGTGGGCAATGTCTGACCGTGCTATTCCACGTAACTTCCGTTCAATTCAAGGCTTCGGTGTCAATACTTTCCGTATGATCAATGCGGATGGTGAAGCAGTTTTTGTTAAATTCCACTGGACACCAAAACAAGGTCTGACCCAGCTGACTTGGGATGAGGCACAAAAACTGGCAGGTCGTGACCCAGATTTTCACCGTCGTGATTTGTATGATGCAATTGAGTCAGGCAATTATCCGGAATGGGAACTAGGTGTACAGATCGTACCTGAAGCAGATGAGCACAAGTTTGATTTTGACCTGCTGGATGCGACTAAACTCATTCCTGAAGAGCTTGTACCGGTTACACCAATTGGTAGCTTTGTACTTAACCGTAATGTGGAAAACTTCTTTGCAGAAACCGAGCAGGTGGCCTTCTGTCCGGCACATATTGTACCGGGGATTGATTTCTCGAATGACCCATTACTACAGGCACGTGTGTTCTCCTATACCGATACACAGTTGATTCGTCTAGGTGGACCAAACTTCCACCAGATTCCAATCAACCAGCCAGTTTGCCCATTCCATAATAATCAGCGTGATGGTTATCATCAGCGTGCGATCCATCGTGGACAGGCCTCTTATGAACCAAATTCTATCGATAATAACTGGCCAACGGAAACCACACCGGCAGCGTCGAATGGTGGTTTCGAAAGTTATGCCGAGCGTATTGACGGACGTAAGATTCGTGAGCGTAGCCCATCATTTAGTGACCACTTTACCCAGGCACGATTGTATTACCGCAGTCTGACGCCATATGAACAACGTCATGTGGTGAATGCGTATGTTTTTGAGCTGAGCAAGGTGCAACGTTTGTATATCCGTGAACGTGAAGTGCTAGAAATTCTGTGCAATATCGATCTGGATCTGGCTCAGCAGGTGGCAACCAAACTGGGGATTGTAATTCCGCCAGAAAAACTGAATGTGGAATTGCCGGAAGTAACGCCATCTAAACACATTTCTCTGGAAGCCTTCCCGGCACCCGATATTAAGGGCAAGAAAATTGCTGTTCTAGTGCATGACAAGGTTAATCAGGCGAATGTGGATGCGGTATTGGCTTGGGCCAAGGAGGAAAGTGCCATTGCTGAGGTACTCGCTCCGACACCTGCACCTGTATTGAGCAGCAATGGTGCAGAAGTAATGGCAGATGGTATGCAACGAGGTGAGCCATCAGTACTTTATGATGCCGTTGTTATGGTCGATGGTGATAATTATGACCAGGTGTTGAAAGACGGCACGGCAAAACACTACATCATTGAAGCTTACGTACACTTAAAGCCAATTGTACTCTTGGGTGAAAAAGCTGATCTGATCAATACTTTAGGTTTGGTCGCTGATGAAGGCACGCTTTCACATCAAGATTTCAAATCCGTCGCTATGGAATTAAAGCAACTAATTATGAAACATCGTGTTTGGGCGCGTGAACCAGTATCAGAAATGATTCCAGGTTAAAACAGCCAAGTCAAAAAAACTCCCTCAATTGAGGGAGTTTTTTTAAGTGGTATAATTTAAATCAATCAGCTCGTATCTACATCTGTTTATCCATAAATGCATTCTGTTTAAAGACAATCCAAATGAGCGCCACAAAACCTATCCAGATGAGTAAAATCCTTATAAATTTTTAGGCTTGATAACTGGATTCATTATTTATTTCAGATGAACTGCTTTATTTTTCACTAAGTGGCCAGCGGCGGTTTACGGAGTTACCTGCATTATTATAATGAATCACTTTGGCATAATTTCCCACGGCTGTCGCATTTTCAGGAATGTTTTTAGTGACCACACTACCGGCACCGATCGTGGCATTGTTGCCAATTTTGACATCATCAATAATGCAAACATTCGGCCCAATATAGACATTATCGCCGATATAGGCTGCCTGTTTTCCGCCATTGGCACCAATGGTCGTAAATTGTGACAGATTCACATTGTTGCCAATAATTGTAGTGGGGTTTACCACTACAGGTCCACCATGGCCGATATATAATCCATAACCAATTTGCGTACTGCAATGAATGTCGATGCCGTATTTCTTTTTCTTATAATAAAAAATAGGATAGGCTAATTTCGCAATAAATAAGTTGGAAGAGGCCAGACGCAACCAGAAACTAAAATTAAAACCGCGGTTAAACAGATAGTTTTTAATCAGAGATTTTGCTGAAGTATTGCCGCAATAGCGATACAGATCACTAAGAATAAGTTGCCAGATCATGACTGAGCATCGGATAGAAAAGACAGCGTATTTTGCGCTGAAATGAAAAAATTCGGAAGTCTGCAAGACTAATGGAGTTTATAAAAATCACAATTGAAAAATTGTATGAATCTACTTTTAGAAATGTAATCAGGACTTGTGCCACCATGAAGTGCAGCCTATATTAAGCTTACGGTAGGTCAAAAAACCATGCGACGCTACCAATAAGTTGGACGGATCAATGACAGTTAGTTGAGCTCGAATTTCGATTCAGGCAATAAATCTAGCACTAGCCATCCAACACAGAGCCCGCAGCGATGCGGGCTTTTTAATGTCTGGTTTTTAGTTTTGCCTGTGCGATTAAAGCGAGTAGCAACAAACTATTCATTTGGTTTTGCAATTCATCTTATGCCGGAATAATATCCTGCTAAAAAATCTTACATATTCGTTTGAAAGCCTTTTAAATAAATATGTTATAAGAATTTAGAAGATGAGAATTAATAAATCCAAATTAAAAGGAGGGCACCGCAATGACAAAAGAGATGATTGATGTGCAAGTCAAAAACCAGTATGGAAAAATCCTTGATGTAAAAGCATTATTGCGCGCCGGTGCCCAGCATAGAGATCCTTCCCAACGTTTAGAACAGCAAGTTGAATACATTGTGGTGGACGATGAAATTATCCGGCCAACGATTGAATTGCTATTTGCCAGTGAGCAAACAGACTGTATTTATCGTGTTATGGAACCAAAATAGGAAACTATTTTTTAGTTAAGCCTGGCAATATAGAAGCTATAGCTCATCTAAGGATGGGCTATTTTTTTAATCCTATTATTTCAGATTAACTGATTAAAAATAAATGCCAGCAGATGATAACGAACTAAGGGATGAGGATCGGATACTTCGCTACGGTTTATACGGATTTGTTGGCATACCTGTCCTAAGTCATGTTTTTGTATAAGGATATATTCTTGAGACAGAGGATCGGGTTGAAGCCTGAGCTGGCGACTTTGAGACTTCAAATTAAAAGCATTCAGGCATTCTTCTATATTTTGGTGAAGCTGAAATAGGACGAGGGCTTGAGTGTTATGTTGATGAGCATATCGCATAATTTAGATTCTATTCTTATCTATTATTATGCACTTAGCTTAACGCGATTTTTAACTCAATGCCTGAATAGTAGATAGTTCAAGCATTGAGTTAATAACTTGTCAACGAGCTTAAACTTAAAAACTTTTTAGAGTGACATTGACATCATAACGAGCAAATTCTTCCAGAATCTGCTGAAGCGTTTGTTGTCCCAATGCATCTGCAGCTGCAATTTGTACTTCCTGATTGGTCTGGCTGTCAAAGCATTCAATCGTCTGAATCAGCCATTGATGTTCATCGGCAGTTTTCTCAATCAGTATGCGACGTGGTTGCAGCGCATCACTGATCTGGCGAGGCAAAACATACGTGATCGCCAACTGAATATGTTCTAGTTCATCTGCAGCACTGACAAAAGTAATGACCCAGTTTCCCACCTTGCTCAGTTGCATGGGATTATCAAAAGCATCGAATTCAAGATAGTGTTGCATAAGCGTGGGAAGAATAAAAAATAATACATTCTATATGGCTTTAAATCCTTAATATAGCTATGCATCTATAGTCGAAAGTAAATGAATACAACTACTTTTGTACGAATTAAAATTATATTTTTCAATTAAATAGAAAAATTTTTTCGCCGGATTTATTCATCTTTAAACTTAAACTAGACTTAAAAAGACTGAATCTACGGAGAGTCTTAAGCCTGAGCACGCAGCATGGATACAGCATGGCTAATTTGCTTGAACAGTTGGTTTAACTCTTGTGAAGGCATGCGGCTTTCCTGGAGAAGTGTCAACCATTGCACCTGACAGACTTTTAAGGCATTGATATCTGGTGCCTGAGCAATATTTTGAATGTGTTGTTTGGCCAATAAGCCACAGTATTTTTTTAAACTGTCCAGCATCAAGCTGCGTATTTGTTCTTGGTTGAGTGTTATATAGGTAATGTCAGCAGGTACGTTAGGCACGTGGGTCGTGGCAACTAATGTCGTGGTAATCGGCGCTTCAAGATCGGCAGATGGGGCAGGACGAGTGATTGAAGTCTGAATATTTGATTCAGGAAAGTGTGGAAATGAGGCTTTTACTGAGTTATTAGCAGGCGCTGAAGTCTGTGCTGACTCTGTACCGACTGCTGCATTTGAAGTCTCTAACTCTTGTATTTCAATTAATCCTATATCACACAATTGTTGCAGCAAATCATGTGGTGCAATACGCGCTTTAAACTGAGGTGTGAGTAAATCAAAATCCTCAGTGCCAATTAAAACCAAAAGACGTCTTTGACGTGCATTAAGCTCGACATTGCGATGTTGAAGAACATGTAGACCCTTTGCAGTTTTTGAATAGCGCATCATACCTGAATGCCTTATATACAGAGTTCAAGTAGATGCTAATATGAGAAAATTACACTAATATGAAGAGGCTGTTAAATTTACTTAAAATTAAAGTTTTGTAATTGCAATATTTTCTAAAGCCTTACGCAGATAAGGATCGAGATCCTCCTGACGAAGCAGCCATTGCACATAGTCAGCAGGCAGTTCAGCAATCGCAGTGCCACGATGCTTACCAAAATTGATGGTACGTGGAATACGCGCATCTTCAGAAGCTTCATATAGTTCTTCAATACTGCTGATTTTCAGGTGATGCACAATATGCATCAGGATATTCGCAGTCAGAATAATATCCATATCAGCACGATGCGCTTTACGGATCATTTCACGGGCACGGTCACTGCCACGGGTGATCATATAAATCAGGGCAGAGATATTGTGGGCCTCAGCATCTGGCCATACGCGACGAGCCAAAGCGAGCGTACAAATCGCTTTAATATTAGATGAATTTACACCGCATTTTTCTAAGGCACGAATATCATAATCAATATTATGACCAATGATATAAGTAGTTTCCTGTGGAAGTTCGAAACTGCTGTAATGTGGCTGTCCTTCCAGATCTGATTCCAGAATATGATGCACAGCCATGGCTGCAAAAGAAATTGGTTCATCACAGCTATAGAGCTGATCAAACAGTCGGCTTTTATCCAGGCTGATTTTATGGTCCAGAATGTCCACAGGCGCATACGCAATTTCAATCGGCTGACCGTTTAGTGTATGGGTTTCAGTGTCGAGAATGATGGCCTGCATGACGAAAATTTGCCTGAAAAAGGTGAGGATTAAAATCTAACATTATTATTTCACTACTGACAATTGGAATGCCTGATTTTTACTTTTAATTGAAGGCTTTTTGACTGATACAGAATATTTTTAAACTGAACTTATAAATAAAGGTTTTTGTAGTTTCTGTAATTATTTCCAGAGCTTAAGTTTATTATGCCGAAATCAATCGAAACTTGGGCTGTATTTGTTAGATAAATAACAAAATAATCTCTTGCCATTAATACAATAACTTGGGAAATTAATCTCTAGTTTTATCATTTGATAAAACTATAAAAATCATAAGAGACAATAATTAAGACAAGGATAAGATCGATGAAACGTCATGTATTGACTGGTTCTCTACTCGCCCTAAGCGTAGCTTTAACTGCGTGTAATGATAGCGATGATGATGGTGATTATGAGTCCAAACCCGCTATTCCGGTAAATAATATTGCCAATCCGGTTGTAGCAACGCCTGTGGCTTATACCGAAACGGACCTGACTGCTGTTGCCGATGAAAGTGTGGTTATGACTTATAAGATGTTAGGTATCAATAATAACGAAACCCAGGCAACGGCACTGGTTTTTACTCCAAAAGGAACACCTCCTGCGAAAGGTTGGCCGATAGTTGCATGGGCACATGGTACGACCGGTGTGGCTGATCAGTGTGCACCAAGTCGCAATGAACTAAATCCTGATATCAAAGATATGATTGCCAGATTCCTTCAAGCTGGATACATGGTCGTTGCACCTGATTATGAAGGCTTAGGAGAGCCGAGTGGCACAGAACTTCATCCTTTCCTTAATCTTAAGAGTGAAGCCTATTCAATTACTGACGCAGTGGTAGCTGCAAAAAAATATTTAGGATTGGAAGCTTCTAATCAATGGATGGCTGTCGGACATTCTCAAGGTGGTCAAGCGGCTTTAGGTGCTGCTCAATATGCAGCACGTGCATCTCAAATGACTTATAAAGGTACGGTAGCTTTAGCACCTGCTTCTAATTTTAGTTTGATTTTGGCAGGTGGTGAGGCTCAAGCTGGACAGGAAACAAATCTGAATAAAAAAATTGAAACTTTAGCCTCTTTAGATACTTTTACTGCACTGATTGTAGCTGGATTGCGTAATCCGAACCCGAATCTGCAATATAGCCAAGTATTTCAAAATCCAACGGACGACATTGCTAAGAATGCTGAATCAGATTGTTATGAAGTATTGGGCGGAAAATTCGGTAACGAAATGGGAATTTATTTTAACGATAAAAAAACCTTAGAAGGATACCCGCGTACTCAAGCTAATTTTATGAGTATCCCAGTGGTCAAAACCTTCCTCGAAAAAGATTCTCAGCCTTTACAGGTAAAAGTGACTACACCAGTAATTATTTATCAGGGAGGGGCAGATAAGACTGTTCCAAAAGCTGCAACAGATGTTTTAGTTAGATCAGCAAATCAGAAACAAACCTCATTAGGATATATTACGAACAATTCATGGGATCACAGCAGTGTCTATAAATCGAATATTCCTAATATTATTGAAGATGTAAAATCTCTAATGCCAATTCAATAACTTATTTTTATCTATATAGCTCATGTTTTTTTAAGCATGAGCTATTTTTATTGCAAACTGAATAAAGTTCCTAGTCGAAAATAGCAAAGTTCATGCTACAATACGCGCCAATCTTAGCACGGCTTAAAAGCCCTAATTTAATAGGACCTCGCTAATGTTTGCCAATATCTCTATTGCTGAATTTGATCCAGAAATCGCTCAAGCAATCTCTAACGAAGATGCTCGCCAAGAAGCGCACATCGAGTTGATCGCTTCTGAAAACTATTGCTCACCAGCAGTAATGGAAGCTCAAGGATCAAAACTCACTAACAAATATGCAGAAGGCTACCCAGGCAAACGCTACTATGGCGGTTGTGAATATGTAGATGTCATTGAACAATTGGCAATTGACCGTGCTAAAGAATTATTTGGTGCTGATTACGCTAACGTTCAGCCACATGCTGGTTCTCAGGCAAACTCTGCAGTTTACCTAGCGCTTCTTAACCCAGGCGATACAGTATTGGGTATGAGCCTGGCTCACGGTGGTCACTTGACTCACGGTGCGAAAGTAAGCTTCTCTGGTAAAACTTATAACGCAATTCAATACGGTCTAAACCCGGAAACTGGTGAGATTGATTACGAAGAAGTTGAACGTCTGGCAGTTGAACATAAACCACGTATGATCGTGGCTGGTTTCTCTGCGTACAGCCAAATTGTAGATTGGCAACGTTTCCGTGAAATCGCGGACAAAGTAGGCGCTTACCTGTTTGTAGATATGGCTCACGTGGCTGGTCTGGTTGCTGCTGGCGTTTATCCAAGCCCAGTTCAAATTGCTGACGTAACAACGACAACGACTCACAAAACACTTCGTGGTCCACGTTCAGGTTTGATCCTTGCGAAAGCAAACGAAGAAATCGAGAAAAAACTTCAATCAGCTGTATTCCCAGGTAACCAAGGTGGTCCTCTGGTTCACGCGGTTGCTGCTAAAGCGATCTGCTTCAAAGAAGCAATGGCACCTGAATACAAAGCTTACCAGCAACAAGTTGTGAAGAATGCGCAAGCAATGGCTGAAGTTCTGATTGAACGCGGTTATGACGTTGTTTCTGGCGGTACAAAGAACCACTTGTTCTTGTTATCTCTAATCAAACAAGACATTACTGGTAAAGATGCTGATGCTTGGTTAGGTGCTGCTCACATCACTGTGAACAAAAACTCTGTACCAAACGATCCACGTTCTCCATTCGTCACTTCTGGTATCCGTATTGGTACACCTGCAGTAACCACTCGTGGTTTTGGCGAAGCTGAAGTACGTGAACTTGCTGGCTGGATCGCTGACATCCTGGACAGTAAAGGCGAAGAAGCTGTGATCGCTGCGGTTAAAGAAAAAGTTGCAGCTGTATGTGCAAAATTCCCTGTATATGCTAAATAATTGTACTTGAAGCAGAAAAAAAGCTCCCGATCTGGGGGCTTTTTTTATTTTTTATTTCAATCAACTAAATAGCTTGTTTACTTAATAATCAATCGCGATCAACAAGCTCAAAAAATCTGCTTTTACAGCTTATGCTTTAAATTCGGAATACAGTAGAGTAATCGTATTGATCTATGGCTTGCGGATGTCGATAATTAAAAATAAAGCTCTGAATATCTGCACTGATACTGGTCTTCATTTCCATACTTGAAAAATGCTTCAAAACATAATCAATCGGAAATACGATCTGCCCATGAAGCTCCAAGCCATAGTAACATTGTGAATTGGCAAACTCGGTACCTGGTATTAACGCCACCATCTGGAGTTCTTCAAGGCTTAGCCAATGTTCAGTACAGTTCAATTCAGAACTGATAAAATAACCGATCTGGCTGGTGATCAAGAGCACAGTATTCAGCTTTTGAATGGTCTTGTTAAAGTCAGCTGTCAAAATTCCTAAATGCTTCTTAAATGCCTGAAAAAATTGATCAAGACGAAGCAGGCTTTCTGGACTATTATCAAAGTTAATGGTCTTTAATGCCTGACTGACATAAAAGGTACGTTCCGAATCCGGATGATGCAGCTGAGCACGCAGACCTTGCATGAAATCCGTGCTACTGTATGTTGAAGTAGATTGTGCAAATGCCATCTTATTCTTCTTTTTATTTCGTTATTTTAGTTTTAAATATATTGCAAATATTTTTTAAATCAAGAATTTAATTTTAATCTGTTTACGAAGATTCATTGAAATGCTCGATCAGGAGAGAGTGCATGCAAAAAACCAAGCTTATTTTGTCGGAACAGGATCTGAACCGTCTGGAGACTATGCTTGAAAATCAACCCAAGCTGACTCCAACCATGCAGCAGCTAGAGGATGAACTGGCACGGGCAGAGGTAGTTAAACCTCAAGATATTCCTGCCAATATCGTTACCATGCATGCACGCGCCTTGGTCACAATTGCTAACCAGACCAAAGAAATTACGCTGGTCTATCCGCATGAGTTCAAAGGTGAGCCGGGACAGCTGAATATTGTAGCGCCTGTCGGTGCCGCGATCCTTGGGCTGGCGGAGGGGGAAACAATTGAATGGCCGCAGCCAGACGGTGAAATGATGAAAGTCAAAATAGAAAAGGTACTGTATCAGCCAGAACGTGAAGGGGACTATTTATAAAGTCGTTCTGATCTCTTGCATAATTGAAAAGCCTCATATCAGTGGGGCTTTTCAATTTGGCTTTAGTATTTTGTAATTTTTTTAAGATAACTAAAGCTTAAATCCAACAATATCTTTAACTTATATAAAAAATTCTATGCCTTAAAGGCTTTCCTTTGCAAAATGCTACATGTTATGTTGAAGGAAACCACGTACTATAAAAATCGGTTCAACTGAGTTTAAAGGGCTATGTCACAGATAGATGTTTTGATCCCGATCCAGGATATTGCAGCAGATCCGAGTGAGATTTTAAGCATCAAGCGTAATGAGCTTGTCCCTTTGCTCAGTGATCAGTACAGGTTGAATCATTATGCCGATCAGTTGATTCAGGCCCAGGCAGTCCTGTTAAATGGGGTTGATCCGCAACTGACCCAACAGCTCAGCCAGACCATTGAAAAAATTATTCAGGCGCTGGCAGATTCTAGAAAATATCTGAAACAGCGCAAGTTTAATGCCTTGCAAAAATGGCTAGGAATTGATCTGGATTATGGCTCCAGTCAGGTTGAGTATTATAAAAATCTGGATCGCTTGCTGGATCAGGCCAGTCATCTCAGCCGTAAACTACAGATTGAAATCCAGAAATCCCAGTCACGATTTCAACAGCTCACAGGTTTACGTGAACAGATGGCTAAACATATTCTGGCTGCAGAAGAATTTCTGCAGGAATATCCACAGTTTGTGAAAAACCAGCATCCGCTGGATAATTTTTCAGAACGTTTATCTAAGAAAATCCATACCTTAAAAACCCTGCAAGCCAGTAATGATATTGCCATTACCCAGATGCAGCTGTCCCAACAGCTTTCCTTTAGTCTGCTGGACCGGTTTAAGGAAGCACAGCAGGTATTGATTCCAGCCTGGCAATATCATGTCAAACAAAGCAACAGTAAACACTCGACAAGTGATCTGGAAAAACTTGATAATAGTCGGGAAAATCTAATTAAAACGTTAAGAAAATCGCTCGAGAAACCCTCGAAAATATAACAAGATAAGGTGAACTATGACCAATCCTGATACTGTGAATCTGCCTGTCAAAAAAGACAATGAAATTGCTGAACAGAAATTTCAGCAAATGGACCTGAAAGAACTGGGTTTACAGCCTGAGGATTTTCAGGAAGTGCTGGCAGTGCGCAAGGAATTGCAGGAAATGAGTCACAATGCTGTTGCAGAATACGGCAAGAATATTGCCAGCAAGACTGCGACCTATACTGATGAACTGCTCAATCTGGTTCAAAACCGGGATCTGGATACAACAGGTCAGAAACTGAATCAGGTGGTTCAGGTGGCACAGAAGCTGAATGCTTCCAGTATTCTGAGCAAAAATAAAACCTCAGGTTTCTTGGGTAATTTACTTAATAAATTCAAAGGTGCCAAACAGAATTTTGATACCCATTTTAATACCACCAAAGAACAGATTGATGTACTGGTCAAAGAAATTGAGACTTCACAATCTGGCTTGAAAGCACGTGTATCGACTTTAGATAAAATGTTCGATGGTGTGCAGGATGAATACAAGCAGCTGGGCATTCATATTGCTGCAGGGCGCATCCGTGAACATGAATTACAGCAGGATATTGCTGCATTGACAGCATTACCACAAGATCAGACCACTACCCAGAAAATTTATGACCTGAATCATCTGGCCAATAATCTGGAAAAACGTATCAGTGATTTGCAGGTATTGCAGCAATCCGCGATGCAGACCTTGCCCATGATTCGCATTATTCAATCTAATAATCTGATGCTGGTCGACAAGTTCTATGCGATTAAAAACATTACCTTACCGGCTTGGAAGAACCAGATCAGCCTGGCGATTTCCCTGCATGAACAAAAGAATAGTGTCCAGCTTGCCAATAGTATTGATGATGCGACCAATGAGCTGTTACGTCGCAATGCTGACCTGCTACATCAGAACTCTGTCGACACGGCTCGTGCCAACCAGCGTTCAGTCATTGACATAGAAACACTTGAACATGTCCAAAATACCCTTATTAATACAGTAAATGATGTGATTCAGATTCAGAAAGAAGGCATGCAGAAACGTACTGAAGCAACAGCACGTTTAAAAGCCTTGCAGGATAATCTGAATTATCTGGTCATTGAATCAAGTACGGACAGGTCGGAATAATATCGAGCACCTGTCCCCGGATTTATTAGAGGAGTCAGGTTTGCCACCATTAGATGAGTATGCTGTAAATCCTCGTGAGATTGAGCAGGGTGTCGTTGCACTGAAAAAGCGTCAGAATCGCCTGACCTTACTTAGTGTCACGACGGCCACCGTCGCTATTGCATCCTTAATTGGCCTGTTTCTGCATCAGGAACTGGTCTATGGGTTTTTCGGACTCAGTACCGAAGTGCAGCAATTGCATCTACCGGTTAGTGTCGATGCCAATTTAGCCAGTATTGGTGACAGCCCAGACTATTTCTTTAGTCTATTAAGCTGGTTTGGCTGGCTGATTCTGAAATTGTTTGCTTCTTTTATTGGTGCATTCTTTGTCGTGCACTTCCTGAAAAAAATCCGTTATTTTTATGTTCGCTTTCAGTCCTTTGTAATGAAATTTGTGGGCTGGTTGATTGCTTTTATCCTGATCTGGGGCGGACTGAGCTACTGGCAGCACGACCTGAATGGTGATCATGATGATGCATATCAAAAGGCGGTATATTACGATAGCAATATCAATGACAGTGATATTGCCCGTTATTTAGTGGATTCGGAAGATATTAAAGCACCGGTGAAGTCCTATTTGCTTGCCCAGACCGCTTTATTGCATGAACCAGCCGATTTATCAGCCGCCCGACCGCATGTACTGCGACTAATTGAGGCGGAGAAAAGCGACAATCAGTTTGATCAATATGGTTTTAAGGCAGAGCAGCTGTGGACCATGCAACAGCAGGTATACGGCAAGGCCCTGACACCGGCAGCTGAATCGGTCAGTACCCAGGTACAACAAGCCAATCAGTTGACCGATATTGTTCAGGTAGTCATCAGTATTATATTGGCCGTATCTGTAGTGATGAGTTTGATTTTCTTTGCATTGGCCAATGCCATTAAAAAACGTTCATTGCGGATTGAACAACGCTTGAACTAAACGAATAAAGCTCCAGTCATGGAGCTTTTCTTTTTATTGCTTTCTCTTTGTTGGGAGCAGACAAAATATGGTTGTTTAATGAAATAGCCATATGCCAATGTATTGAAATTATGATAAAAATTATTTAATAATCTAAAAAAACGATCATTTGTATAAAAACAAACTGTTTTACCTGTATTTTGATTTATCTTATTATTCTTTCATCGAATAAATTATTACTCCTTTGGAGACGTTAGCAATGTTAGATCAAAATACAGCAGCCCAATTAAAAACCCTTTTAGAACGCCTTGAAGG
>NZ_DFRO01000001.1:0-6743 GCF_002381195.1 Acinetobacter sp. UBA3461
GAGGGCTTGCAACACCTTTTTTAAAACATTTGAAACGTGTGTTTATTTTATAAACCACAATATTTATAAATATCTGTTTTATATATAAAAAATATTTAAATAAAAATGTTCATTATTTTATTTGGAAATGGTTAAAATGCTTAAATACATAATTTTTATAAGTTTTATTAAATTACAAAAGCAAAAAGCAGGACTTCTGCCCTGCTTTTTGTACTTAATCTAATCAAATTAGAACTTCATACTGATTCGTGCCCAGTAATTACGTCCAATATTATTAAATTGTTCATCAGTTGGTAAGCCTGTACCAGATGCACCCATTTTATTTAAGTGTTCGGTATATGTACGATCCAATACATTATCGATGCCAACTGATAGATCAACACCCTCGGATAAATTATAAGTACCGTTTAAAGACAATGTACCGAAACCTGCACTCTTCTTGTTGTCGTAGCCAACAATATTACCCTCACGTTCGCTAATACGACTTTGACCATCAACAATGCGCCAGTAAGCACCCAAGGTATAACGATCTTGGATATAACGAAGATTAACGCGCCCCTCTAAAGGTGCAATTTGTGGCAACGGCGTATTATTGGTCGTGTTTTCACCCCAAGCATACATTGCGCTCACATCGGCTTGAATGGCGTCAGTAAATTGATAACCAATACCTGCTTCTGCACCGGCAATGACAGCATCAACATTTTTAGAATCAGCTGCATTGATCCCATGTCCTGTTTTTTTGTCAGCATCATAATTAATTAAAATATAATCCTGAATTAGACCTGTATATGCAGACACCCAAGAGTTCAATGCACCATGATGATGTTGATAACCGAGATCAAGCTGTAAAGTTTTTTCATTTTTTAAGTCCTTAAAGGTCGATGGTGCTTGCCCGTTGAGGTCTGTTTTGAATAATTCCCAATAATCAGGTACACGTTCTACATAACCTAATCCTATATACGTTTTGCCGTCATCATGGTCAGGATGGGTATTTTCAAAACGAATAAAAGCACTCGGTAAGGTTTCTGTACGCTCAAGGCTACGTTTAACAGCATCAATGCTAACCTGATCGATACGCAGACCACTAACTAACTTATTATCTCCACCCAAGTCATAGCTCAACTCACCAAAACCACCAATCGACTGAAACTCCATATCTGTCGTAACAGGTGAGTTCATCATTGGCATAGTCGAATGATACATCCCCCCGGCATGTTTATTAAGTTGTGAATCCACCCCTGTTATAAGCTGGATGTTTTCCCATTCATTTGTTACCGCTAAGCGCCCATTTAAAGTACGGCGTGTAACCGTCATTGCTTTATCGGGTTCAGCAACATCACGTAAACTAAAATTATCCATCACGTGGTCATTAAAATTGTAGTTGACCTGTGCTTCAATTTTTTTGATTATATCTGTCACATTTTTCTTTTCTACACGTAGACCTAAGCTTTCACGGGCAAACTTGGAACCATCCATCATACGGCCAGCATACACTGCTTCACCATCAGCCTTACCACCGGTCAGTTCTACCCAGGTGTTTTCATCAGGTGTCCAGCCTAAAGCCAGATCAGCATTCCAGCGTTCCCAGTCTGATGGCACAGTATTGCCATTACCATCCTGATAGCTGTTGGCTACCGAGCGGTTGGTATTGAGGCGAATATATTTCTGTTCATCACCTGCTGCAACTTCGACATTATGATCGAGACGCCCGAAGGAACCCATCAAAACACTGGCCTGACCGCGATAGAGATGATCTTCATCAAACTGTTCCGGGCTACGTTCAAAAATCACGGTAGCTGCTGAACCGGTATTGGCATACTGGACCGTTTGTGGTCCTTTAATCACCGAAATACGGTCATAGCTTTCTGGCGAAATATAAGAGGTTGGTGAATCCATCCGGCTTGGGCAGGCACCTAGATTTTCTGTGCCATCGGTCAAGATTTTAATACGCGAACCGAACATACCGCGGAAAGTGACATCTCCATTGGTTCCAGCCCCACTATTGACCGAACTAAAACCGACAATACTTTGCAGATAATCGGCACCATCACTGGCAGGAATAGGCTGAATCGGCTGTTTAGGATCTGCACGTACAATCAGACCATTAGCATCATTGCCTGTAGCAGAAGTCACCACAATTGGAGCCATGGTCTGTACTGGCATAGCTTCATTTGCCAGCACCGTTGAAGAATAACAAGCAACACAAATCGCAGCCGCAAGAGGCTGTAAAGAAAATTTAGGCTGAGCCATTTCTATCTCACTGAATACATAAATTGAACACGGCCTAAGTCAATTAAGACCCAGGCAAAAACAACGTGGATTTATGCAAAAAGTGGTGGTGCCCTGCCCTGTGGTAGCAGAAAAAGTTGTTGCAGAACAAACCAGACATGACTGAATGCTTGTTTAAATGCAATCAGTCGAACCTGGATTCGATCCAGTACTTCTTTTAGATCCAGTTCAGGTGGCAGGACCAGATTGCCGTAGACAGTACAGTACTGACATTGATGATTGGCATCATGATGGTCATGGGCAACTTCTACAGACGTAGTCTGAATACTGTGGTCAGCATGATGAGAATGAGCAGCGTGATGCTCATGTGATAAAGGCAACAAAAGTGCACGCGTAATGGTTTCACAGACCGGAGCAACCTGATATTGCTTCGGCAGCAAAGGCTGCAGGAATACAGCGATCTGTAAAAATACGGCTGCCAGAGAAAGTAGCAACCCGCCACGTGTCACCATAGGAGAAGGGCAAATAAAAATTTGTCACCGTTAATTATAGCAAAGCCCAGTAAAAACTGGGCAATAATCAATGCATCAATACGACAAAATACTTAGCGTTTCACTGCAACTTTGGCTTTATCACGCTGACGTGCTGCCTTTTCAATTTTTTCACGGGCACGCTGGCGCTTCAAAGGTGATAAATAATCCACGAAAAGTTTACCATTTAAGTGGTCCATTTCATGCTGGATACACACAGCCAATAGGCCATCTGCCTCAACCTCAAATGCTTGACCTTCAAGATTAATTGCTTGAATTTTTACACGTGACGGACGCTCAACTTTATCGTATATTTGAGGTACTGATAGACAGCCCTCTTCGTATGGCTGTGTTTCTTCAGTCAATGGTGTAATTTTGGGGTTAATGAACACCATGGGTTGATCTTTATCTTCAGACAGGTCCATCACAATCAGCTGAATATGACGATCGACTTGTGTCGCGGCTAAACCGATGCCGGGCGCTTCATACATGGTTTCAAACATATCTGCAGCGAGCTGACGAATTTCATCAGTAACCTCTTCGACTGGTTGTGCAATGGTACGAAGACGGGGATCCGGGAAACTTAAAATAGGTAATAAGGCCATACTGCGTCCTCAATTATGCCATTGATCAAAAAACCAAATGAAGGAATGCTTCATTAAAAAATTGTGTGTAAGATCGTTATTATAACGCAACTTACATACATAATTTTAGGAATTATGATAATGAAAAAGGTTTTGAAGGGCATGCCATCTTTTAGTGCCTTGGGGATTAAAAATCAAATGCTCGCACTTGCAGTTTGTGTGGGTGTTGGTATGGGGACAATTTCAACTATACATGCAGCACCAGCTCGTAATGTCAATCCACCAAGCCTGAAAGCATCAGCACCGAATGTCTATGTGGTAAAAAAAGGTGACACATTATGGGATATTTCCAAGCGTTTTCTTAAAAATCCGGTACGCTGGCCAGAAATCTGGGCAGGTAATAAGCATGTGAAAAATCCACACTGGATTTTCCCAGGTGACCGTCTGCTGATGTGTGATTACCAGGGCCGCCCAATCATTGGTAAAGATGAAGGCGATGGCTGTACCGGTATCATCAACCGCTACCTTGGCACGAATAAGTTACAGCCTCAGGTGCGTATTGAATCGCTCAACAATACCATTCCTGTTATTCCTTTAGCCCATATCCAGCAATGGCTAGAGCGCTATACAATTATGGCAGCAGACTCTATTGAAGGCACTCCTTATATTCTGGGTACAGCTGATCAACGTGTACTGGCTGGTAAAGGCCAGAAAGTTTATGCACGTGGAAATGGCTTGGAAGTGGGTCAACGCTATGCAGTGTACCGCGAAGCTGAACCTTACATACTGACTGATGCTAATGGTAAAAAATACACCGCTGCCCTAGAACTACAGCAGGTCGCTTCTGGTATTGCAGTCCGTGGTGAAGGTGATATCACCACACTGGAACTGACCGACAGCTATAATGCTGAAGTCCGTCGTGGTGACCGGGTACTACCAGAATATGATCCAATGCTGCCTACCCTGTTCTATCCAGTAAATGCGGAAAACAACATTTCAGGTGGTCAGATCATTCGTGTATTGGGTTCAATTGGTACAGCTGCACGTCATAGTGTTGTCACCATTGACCGCGGCATAGCACATGGTGTTCAGTCTGGCCATGTGTTTAGTGTGAATCAGCAAGGTGAAGTCGTGACTGATCCAAAAACCAAAGAACGTGTACAGCTCCCGGGCGAACGTATTGGTAATGTCATGGTCTTCAAAACGTTTGATCAGTTCAGCTATGCCTATGTTCTAGACAGTGAATTGCCAATCAAAGTGGGCGCTACCATTCAGCCACCGCTGCTGGACGAATAATTTACAAGAACTTTAAGATGATGCTGTGATTCAGCATCATCTTAACCTCATTACTCATTATAAGAATAAGAAGACGCAAGATAGGTCTCAATATGTTGAATTCGTTATCTACGACTCAACTGGACAACATTCGCTTATGGTATGTAGTCCAGCATTCCCTCACCAGTTTCTATCGCTTATCTGATTATTATGAAAATCTTGCTGATGCTGTTCAGCCGGATCAAGTCGAGACCTGGCTAAAACTAGGCGTTCATAAAAATCATATCCAGCGGCTTCAGGATTTCAATTGCAAAGATGCCCAGCGCGAGTTTCAGTTTTGTCTGGAGCAGATCCAGAAAACTTGCGACTTTATTTTATTACATAATGAAGCGGACTATCCTCAGCAACTGAGTCATTACACCGATAAACCGCCGATTGTATTTGGTCAGGGTAAAGCCGACAGTTTATTACAGGCACAAGTGGCAATTGTGGGCAGCCGCAAACCGAGCAATCACGGCCGTCAGATGGCTTATGATTTTGCTTACTACTTAAGTGAACAAGGTTTTTATATTAATAGTGGACTGGCGCAAGGCATTGATGAAGCGGCACATCGGGCAGCGCTGCAGCAGCAGCGTACTATTGCAGTGATGGGCACGGGTCTGGATCAAACCTATCCGGCAACAAATCAGCCATTAAAAGAACAGATTATTGCCCAAGGTAGCACGGTGATTACAGAGTTTTTACCCGGTACTCCGCCTCTGCAACATCATTTTCCACGGCGTAACCGTATTGTTAGTGGACTGAGTTTGGGTGTTATTGTGGCTGAAGCTGCACTGAAAAGTGGCTCACTCATCACCGCCAAACTGGCTGCCGAACAAGGAAAAACCGTGTTTGCGATTCCCGGACATATCTACAGTGAAAATCACAAAGGCTGTCACCAGCTCATCCGCGAAGGTGCAATTCTGATTGATCATCCACACCAGGTGGTTGAAGATCTGGCATTAGCCACCCAATGGCAGGCAGCTGAACAAATTTACAAAGCAGAAAATAGTGAACCCGAATTGATCGAGATTCCAGCGCACCTAATTCCGCTCTATAACCAGCTCGACTGGATCGGACAAGGCCTAGATCAGATCAGCATTCAACTCAGCCAGGATGTTTCCACAATCACAGCACAGTTGATGGAACTGGAATTACTCGGTTTCAGTACACAGCAAGCTGGTATGTTTCTACGTTGTCGTACAGGCAAATAAGGTTCACAATAGCCCTTTGTTGTTTTTAAAAGGTATATACATGATCACCACCTCTGTTGCCGAAGCAGCGACATTCCTGAAACAAGGACAAGTCTTGGCATACCCTACAGAGGCTGTCTGGGGTTTGGGCTGTGACCCTCACAACGAACAGGCATTTCACCAGATTCTGCAACTGAAACAGCGTCCAATTGAAAAAGGTGTGATTCTTCTTGCTGGACATATTTCCCAAGTAGAACATTTATTAGAAGCACTGACTCCAGAAATCCGCGAACGTGTTGTTGCCTCATGGACCAACCGCAGCGTATCCGAACGTGCCACCACCTGGCTATTACCTGCCAGTGAAGATATTCCAGCCTGGATTAAAGGTAATCATCCTAAAGTTGCGGTACGTGTCACTACCCACCCTTTATGCATGGCTTTATGTCAGGCTTTTGGGGGCTATATCGTTTCGACCAGTGCCAATCCGGCAGGTCTAAATCCAGCACTTTCACTGCAGGACGCAAAACAGTACTTTAAAGAATCTGAGAGCCTGAACTACTTAAATGGCGATTTAGGACTGAGTCAGGAACCCAGCAAAATTATTGATGCTGTGACAGGTGAAGTGATCCGCGCTTAAGCACGGATTCATGTTTTGGCTTTTTCAAATCCGACTAAAGTTTTAAGGTAAAAAAAAGCTCAGCCATATAGGGATGGCTGAGCATAAAAAAGGATGTGCAGAACACATCCAGAGGGTCTTAAAATCTCTGGAAGCTTGATAATTCAGGAAAATTTCTGAAGCATCAATCTCGATGGGCGTATTATGTGAGAAAGTATGCCTAACAACAAATACAATAAAAGTTATTATTAATATATTTTATATATTATTATTTTAG
>NZ_DFRO01000025.1:0-72269 GCF_002381195.1 Acinetobacter sp. UBA3461
TATTCTAAACACCCCCTGTCAAATGGCAGGGGGTGTTTTTTTATGCTTGAGATTTAATCGAAAGCTTGCAAATATTATTTTTAACCTAAACCCATAGCAGAAAATCTGCACACTATATAAATTCATAGTGGTTGCTATCTTCTAGGATGCATTCCCTGTAATCGATTTTAGTAGTGTTTTTTAGCTGATGCTTAAGTGCTGTATCGCTATTAAATACTTCGCTACAGTGCCTAGGAGGACGGGTGAAAGGTGAATAACTTTGTTTTACCTATCACCCTGGTGGTAATAAAACGTTTTGCGAGCTATCGGTAGATAGACTTATAGCTGTATGGACTCAAATGCCTTATATGAAGGGTATTGATATCTACGGTGTATATTTCATAAAGGATGAAAGATTTACCTATAAGTATTATTTTTAGTTATATGCTGTACGTTTATATAGAAACTTAGATCGTTAAATTACTGGTTCTTTATTCAGGATTATTTAAATTAAAATTGTGATTAAGTAATATCCTATAAATCAGGCAGAAGTAACAGCTGCTCCCGTGATGACTAGTTTGGGCTCTGCCATTTTATTTGTCTTACTTTTAATCAGTTCAGCTATAGTCGACCATATATTTAAATATGCTTTTCTCGTAGGAATCTCGACTGGAATTATGAGTAGTTATTATGAATCTTGATCATGTAATATTACAAGCCTGACTCAAGCTTGTAATATTCATATGGAATCAGATTTGAAAGTTAGAAATATCCTGAGCAATTTTTTTCGTGCAATATAACAGTTGACCTAAAAGTACATCATTAGTGGTCATGGCTAGGATCAGCATAGGAAACTTTGGATGCGGAATTGCAGTTAGGATCGCTTTACCATTATTAGCATCCAGTGTAATGCTTTGACAGCCTTCCAGTTGTAATTCCTGCATAAATGCCTGGACCATAGCTACAATAGAACTACTTACGGCAGCAAGTTTTCCTTTACCGTTAGTTTTAATTTTTTCAAATGAGGCTAATTCAAATCCATCAGAAGAGCACAGCATGGTAAGTTCTATACCTTGCACATTGAATAAGAGTGCTTGAATCTGCTTGGCTGCAAATTCAGTTAATTCTTGGGGAGCAGTACGTTTTGCAAGATCATTTAAGGACATGGAATTTTCTTCAGACAGTAAGTTGAACTTCAGCTGTGGCGATCAAGGCATCAACCAGCATTAAAACATCATTTTTTTCACGGGCATCAATAAAGAACATTGGATAAGTACTGTCTTGCTTTTCAGCCCAGCCATGATAGAGAGCAGCATTATTTTTAGCTTTCTTATCAATATGCGTAATGCCAATCACAACGTTTTTAACTTTATCTTTGAAGTAATTGAGATAAAATTCTAGCTCTTCTAGTGGCTCATCAATACTGTCATCAATCAGTAATATTACTCCAATAGCGCCTTGTGTAATTACGTTCCAGATAAAATTAAAGCGTTGCTGGCCTGGTGTGCCATATAAGCCGACTTTGACCCCATCTTCCAGGACCAGTTCACCATAATCGATACCGACTGTTGTTAGTGATTTTTGGTGTGCTTCAAGGTCGGTATTAATTGCTTCGGTACTTAATACATCAATATTAGAAATGGTGCGAATGGCTGTAGTCTTGCCAGCACCCATGCTACCGGCAAATACCAATTTAAATTGGTGCAAGATCAAACTGAATTACTCCTAGATACCGAGCTTCTTACGTAATTTGCTAAAGAAACCCATCATTTTATTAGCTTCCTTTTGAACAGCGGTGGTTGCATGCTGTGTGAATTTGGCTTGATCTGATGAGATCGGTTCAAGCATATTGGCTAGTTGTGAAGCACATAGAAATTGATGAATATATTTTTCACCTAATTTCAACTGTTGTTGTGCATAGGCAACTGATGCACCTTCACTGAAAAGGGCAGCTAATTTGAATAGATCTTTGCGCTGGTCGAAATCTTTAATTTGTGGCCATTTAGCTAAGCGGTAATAGTCTGGATATTCAAGTTCAGCAAATTGCAGATGATGCCATACAAAATTCCAGATCCCTTGGTTAAGATCTTCTGGACGCACTTGAGTGCGAAATTGCACAATACTATTTAGATCGGCAGGTTCAATGCTGAATTCTGAATCAGGTTGCGGATACCAGTCGATTGCTGGATAGAAGCAATGTTGTTCCAGATCGATAAGAGCTACACGTTTATCACTATTTTTGATTATGTATTTGCTATGACCTGATGGCTGAAATAGCTCATCTAGTATTAATTTAAATGACTGATATGCTATTTTGGCGCTACAAGAGGGTACTATTAATATGGGTTGTTCAATTAAATGAGGCGATTGAGTGCCTGATAAAAACTCACGTTGTAACCATTCAATTAAAGCATGGGGGTGCTCAAAGGGTAAGAATAAGGTATGTTCAATCACCTGAGATGACAATGTAGGGTTTTTCTCAACTTGTAGAAGTGTAAGATTATTATTTTTAATTTTTTGAATATGGGGTAAATCGACAAAATCAGCATTTACTAATAAAAGCTGTAGTTTCTGGTCAGTAAGATTGGTCCATACCAGATTATATTTTTCACTTAAAACATCAACCATTGTACTTTTAAATACATTTATTAAAGATAGGCTGAGTCCAAAAATGGAAATATAGAGAGTATCTTTCATGAGGATGTGCTCAATTTAAGGGTTACCGGAAAAAGTAACCCTCAAATAGCTTAATTAAGCAAAATCTAAACCTTTTTCAAAGTGTTTCAATTCATGACGTGCCATAGCGAGGTTTGAACGACTACGGTCAAGAACCAGATAAAGGAATAAATTTTCATTTGAATCAAGTGGGCGTAGCAAGTGATATTGTTTGCCTAAAGTGATTAGAATGTCTTCGATAGAATCATTCAGATTCAGGCTCGCTGCTACACGACGTTTAGCACGTACAACTTCTGTGTTGCCTGCAGCTGCGAGCTCAAGATCAATTGTATTATTGCCAAGAGTTGCTAATGCAAGACCGCTTTCGCTGTCTACGAGTGCTGCTGCAACGAAACCGTCAATATCTGTAAGTGCATCTAAAGTAAGCTTGGCCATACTATCCCCTGGAAAATTTTAAATAATGAAGATAAAAAAATTATCGCAAGAATGTTTATATAAAAGAACCAAGAATACAAGTTAGAATAAATCGAAAATATTTAGAAATTAGCTTATATGAAAACTATTAATTGAAATAGAGTATTATTTAAAATTAATTTAAAAATGATTTTATGTGACTTAATTCTTATTAATTTTAAATATTAACATCATATTTGGACAACTAATTATATGTATAAACTGATTTATTATGTATTAATATTGTAAATTATAAGTAATATAAAAAAAATATAACTAAAAATTTTAAATGTTGTATTAATAAACAATATAGGTTTTGATATATTTGAATCAAAGTGTGATTTAAATGGTGTATAAAAATTTAATAGTGACGTGGGTCAAATAATATTATAAAAGTGGAAAATCATGGTTTAGATGAGTAATTAAGCATAATCTATAATTATGCTTAATTACATCTATTAGAAAAACTAAATTGAATTTTTTAACGTTTTTTTATGATTAAGTACCTGTTTAGCGTATTTTTTACCTTGCTTACGCATCTTGCGATTATTTTCAAAACCAGATGGACCGACATTATAATATCCTAGTCCCTTTTTTAAGTCGCCTGCAGATTGTTGATAACGCGCTAATATATAGGAGCCACATTGGACATTGGTGGCTTCATGGAATAAATCAGCTCCACAACTACTTTGCCAATAACGTGGAATAATTTGCATTAAACCTACAGCACCAGCGGATGAGCTGACATACGGACGATAGGTAGATTCTTGTCGGATTACTGCTGCGACTAAGAGTGGATCTAAATTGTGCTGTTCGGCACTTTTAATAATCAGTGGCGATACGCGATTTGCTGTTTCTGGAGAGATAGAATATGCACTTTGTATCCCTTTGGAAAGTTTAGCTGAGCGTTTTTCTATGGAACCTCC
This sequence comes from Acinetobacter sp. UBA3461, assembly GCF_002381195.1. Lineage (NCBI taxonomy): Bacteria > Pseudomonadati > Pseudomonadota > Gammaproteobacteria > Moraxellales > Moraxellaceae > Acinetobacter > Acinetobacter sp. UBA3461. The sequence continues at coordinate 4,035 of NZ_DFRO01000025.1, forward strand.
ACCTAAAGAAGAACATGCAGTTAAAGTAATTGCACTGCTTAGGAGGATGAGTTTTTTGAAATGCGAGGGTGTAAAAAAATGAGATAAAAGACGTTTTAAAGTAAATGACTTAAAGTAGGTCAAAATTAAATATCCGCATTATAAAATTAATTTGATACTAAAAAATGAACGGTTCAGCGTCAAGCTGATTAGCCTTTTAAACCTGAGCTACAATAATTTTTGCAGCTTTTTAGCTTGATCTTTACTTGAGGCACTTTTATATAGTTTTCAGCATCCAGATTTCACACGCTTCACTATGGCCCGTATTGCCTTCAGGATATGTCAGATGTTCAAAGCCCAGTTTTTCATAGAGTTTGACAGCTTGCCAAAGGGATTTTGTCGTTTCCAGATAAATCTTATGAAATTTTTGTTGCTGTGCGAAATCAAAAGCCAGATTCAAAATCTGCTTGGCAAACCCATGTTGACGAATGGCTGGGAGGAAATACATTTTCTGGAGTTCTAGAATGCTATTATCACCTTGTAGGGGAGCAATGCCACCACCACCATAAATTTGATCATCTTCATCGACAATAACCCAGTAAGCAGCGTTTGGTTGTTGATAAACCTGATATAAGCTGTCCAGAATAGAATCACCTACTGCAAAACCGGATTCAGCAGCAAGACCAAATTCAATAGAAACTTCACGAATGATTTTGGCAATTTGGGGATTATCCTTAGGCTGGATCGGTCGAATAGAATACATAAATCATGAAACATAAAAAAAGATGGAAATTTTATAGTCCTAAAACTGTAAAAAATCCATCTTTATAGCTTATAAATCCATCAACGAGTCAGCATGTTCGAGATTCTGCAACCTACTTCAGCTCACTAGATGATTTACCCAGCTCACGACGAGCAATAATCAGCTGTTGGATTTGCTGGGTACCTTCAAAGATATCGAGGATTTTTGAGTCACGAGCCCATTTTTCGAGTAGCTCAGTCTCGCTATAACCTGCAGAAGATGCTAACTCGACGCACTTTAAAGTGATTTCATTAGCAATACGACCAGCCTTAGCTTTGGCAATTGAAGCTTCGCGAGAGTTGGGTTTACGATTGTCTGCCATCCAGGCTGCTTTCAGCATCAGTAGTCGAGCTGCTTCCCATTCTGCTTCCATCCGGTAAATCTGCGCTGCAATATGGGAGGTCTGTAAATAGGGTGTACCGTAATCCGTATCTAGCTGGTCTTTGAATATCTCTTTGATTCGTTCTAGAGATGCTTTGGAACAGCCAATTGCCATTGCAGCAACCAGTGGGCGGGTATTATCAAAGGTTTCCATTACGCCAGCAAAACCTTTGGCAACATCAATATCTGCATTACCCAACAGATTTGCCGCAGGCACACGACAGTCTACAAAGCTGATTGCGGCGGTATCCGAAGCTTTGATACCAAGTTTATGTTCCAGACGCTCGACTTTCATCCCAGGCGTACCTTTGAGTACCACAAAGGATTTGATTGCAGCACGCCCCAGGCTTTTATCCAAAGTTGCCCACACCACTACAGAATCTGCACGTTCACCTGAGGTGACAAAGATTTTTTCGCCATTCAGGATATAGTCATCACTATCTTTGGTTGCCGTAGTACGGATTGCAGCAGAGTCTGAACCACAACCTGGCTCGGTAATCGCCATTGCTGCCCAGGTGCCTTCAAAACGTGTCAATTGTTCCTCATTTGCCACCGCTGCAATCGCCGAGTTACCCAGACCTTGGCGTGGCATGGACAGGAGCAGACCTGTATCGCCATAACACATCTCAATAATACTCAGTGCAGTTGACATGTTGACGCCATTTTTATTAGACGTATCCGTATCACCACGTTTATTGACTGCGGCACCAGCATTCATACCTTCGCTACCAGCATTCATGCCATCTACAACAGAAGCCAGCATATCCAGCTCTTTAGGATAGGCATGTTCAGCCTTGTCATATTTACGGGAAATTGGACGTAATACATTCAGCGCAACTTCATGGGCCTGATCAATCAGTAATTTAAATTTTTTTGGATTTTGCAGATTCATTATAATTATTCCATATTCATGTCAATGATCAGGCATGCAGCCCACTTTGAATGACAGCAGTCGCGCGTAAGTCACGATACCAGCGTTCCACAGGATGTTCACGGGTATAGCCATGTCCACCCAGGATTTGCACGCCATCTGTGCCAATCTTCATTGATTTTTCTGCGCAGAGAATACGGGCCAAATATGCCTCACGATGGAAAGGCTTACCTGCTTCTGCAAGACTGGCAGCGTTCAGCACCAGCATACGCATAGCATCTGTTTCAATTGCCATATCGGCAATCATGAAAGCAACCCCTTGACGATGGGAAATGGGTTCACCAAACGCTGTACGTTCATTGGCATATTGAATACAGTATTTCCTGACAGCCTCGCAGGTACCGACAGCCATGGCACACCACATCAGATTACCTAGATCGATAAAAGCGGTGTAATCAAAATCTTCATCACCGAGACGTTGTGCTGGTGTATTGTCGAAATGCAGTGTGGCAGTTTCATTTGCTTTAAGACCCATCGCAGCTGACTTTTGAATACTGATGCTCGGATCACGTTGCACCACAAATACATCCGGCTGACCATTGAGCATGGCGCTGACCAGATAGATGTCTGCAGTGGCTGCGAGTAAGACCAGTGTTTTTTCACCCTGAATCAGATAATGATCTTGGTGTGGCGTTGCTTGGGTTGTTAGCCTAAAAGGATTGAAAGCCGGTATATTTTCCTGCGTGGCAAATGTGGCTCGAATACCTGCATCATTTGCGAAAGAAGCCAGATAGTCGGATTGAATCTGTTCTGAACCCCATTGAGTCAGGGCATTGATCACACTAAAGGTTGAGAGCAGGCCAGCAGTCAGGCTAAAGTCTCCTTTAGCCAGATGTTCGGCAATCAGCACATTGCTCACAATATTCTTTTCAGTCGCTACACCACCTAAGGACTCAGGCAAGGCATAGAAGTTAAGTCCTAAGTCGGTACCATGTTGCCATAGAACCTCTGGAAAGGTTTCAGCGTGATCTGCATCGTGAGCAAGCGGATAAAGCACTTCGGCTGAGAACTGCTCCATTGCATCTACGGTCATCTGCTGCTCTTCAGTCAGGCTAAGATCAAACTGGGATTTATTCTGATTTGGCAGGCGCTGTTTTTTAATTTTTTGTCCTGATTTCAGCAGCTTTTGTGTCTGGCTTAGGGTTTTAAAACCTGCCTTAGAGCTTTGATACAGGGACTTTTCAACGAATTTTCGTAGCTTAAACTGATCCAGTAGCTCACTGCCTGCAATTTTAGTTAGTATGGATAAGCCAACTCCTTGGGCCTTATTCACCATATTGCTCATTATCATTATCATTATCCTGTTATAAATGTTTTAGGTATTTTCAGAATTATGCTGACATGTTGCCTGATAAAAAACCATGTCAGGAATGACATGATTGATTGACAATAATGAAGGAAATTTATTATATAAAATTTGCTAACAAGTTTATGAAATTATTAATATAATTATGTTATTTAAAAATATTAGAATGCAAAAAATTGACCCGGATGACAGATATCAGCCGGGTCAACTCAAAATATCACTTGATTCTCTTTAGAGATGTTTCTTGATCATGGCACGCACATTGGTTTTGGCATCAATCACGGTCATAAAGGTGTAGGCACCAATAAATTTACGGCTGATGAACATAAACTCTTTCGGTGGAACGCTGAAATAACGTGATGCCATCGATTTAGAGGCTTGTTGCATGACACGGCTATGCAACTGACTCTTTTTCCAGTCATAGCGATCTTGTGCATCCATTACGCCGGCTGGCAGGTCTTTATTGTTCATTGGCGAGCTAAATGCTTCAGTGGCCAGCAAGAAAACCTTGGCCATATCCGGTTTGATGCTTTGCGGAATCGAGTCAAAGAATTCATAACCAGTCATGGCTTTGACCATCATATCTGAATCATGATGATAACCCGCTTGAATCAGATTACGTGCCACATTGAGCAGATGTTGGTCAAACTGACGGATTGCACCGAAGTCGAGCAGAACAATTTTATCTTGTGCGTCGTCACCATTGCCTAAACGTACCAGATAATTCCCGAAGTTCGGGTCAGTCTGCATTTCGCCCCATTCGAAAATCTCGCGTACTGCGATTTCTAATGAAGCTTCACCGAGTTTATTACGACGTTCCTGTGGCAGAGACAGCATGACCGGACTATTGATTGGTACACCACGCTCATAGGTCATACAGAGCACGCGATCGGTCGAGTAATCTTCAATAATGGTCGGTACGATATAACGTGGATCATTTTGCAGACGTTGACGGAAACGGCGGGTTGTCGCAGCTTCAATTTTGTAGTCCACTTCACGATGCATCATTTCACGAACTTCATCAAACCACTGATCAAATTCACGGGTTTGCGGCACCATACGGGTCAATTTGAGCATGTTTTTAAACAGGCTCATATCTGAGTCAATCGCTTCTGCAACGCCTGGATACTGGATTTTCAGTACCAGTTCCAGCCCGTCAGATTTGCGTTTGGCGCGATGTACCTGAGCCAGTGAGGCTGTTCCTAAAGGTTCATGATCAATGGTTAAATCATCAAGTTTTGAACCAAGCTGCGCTTGTAACTGCGCTTTAATCGCAGGCCAGGCCAAGGCTACAGTCTTATTATTTAATGTATTTAATGCCTGAGTGATTTCTTCTGGCAGAAAATGCTCGCCATAGAGCGCCATCATCTGGCCAATCTTGACGATAGAACCTTTTAGCTTGCCGATTTCTGCAACCAGATAATCTGCCTGTTCTTTCATGGCTTTTTTGCGTTTTTTCTCTTTCTCTTCTTCACTTGAGAACATTGAAGTGGCATTTGATGCTGCCCAGCGGGTGCCTGCAAGTAGGGATGCCTTGGCGATCGATAAGCGTCGATCCATGGATGAGGTTTTCAGTTGTTTGAGCTTATCGTTCTGATCTGACATGTAGAATAAATCCTTTCCCAGCATATAGCAGAATAAATCATTGTAGCGGATATTAACCTGTCTTCACGTATTAAAAAAGTTTTAACAGATTGAATTTACGCTAAACATGATCAGGCTCGATGACCTGTATTTATATTAGCCAAGGCATTATGGCATCTGAAATTGAATTTTTAATTCAGTTCTTTGTTGCAACTGTTGGATATTTGTTTGAATGTGCTGTTGAATCAATGTAATCACGGACTCATGCTGAAAGCCCAGAGCATAACCTTTAACAATCACGATACTGGGCAAACTAAAAAACAGGTAGCGTGCATCTTCTGGCGTTGCCTGCTGAAAAACACCTTGCTGAATTAACATGTCTTGCAAAAATGCCTTTTCCTGCTGCACGTTATGAGACTGTACATCATCCCAATAATTCAGGCGCATGGCCATCAGGTTGTTATGCTTGTAGCTCATAACATTCAACTCGTTTACTTGTATATCTTCGCTATATAATGGAGACAATTCTGAGAGTTTCAATTGCTCATTTGCATAAAATCGATGCTTATAAAGGAATAGGAATTTTCACTGGACTCAGGTAGTATCGGAATATAACTTAAAACAAAATTGATGAGTGCGATTGTAAGCATCATGCCATTTTGGCAAAGGGGAATGTATGCGTTTTGCATGGTTATTAACTGCGATTCTGGCAGGTACAGCTGTACATACACAAGCAGCTCAGGATTATTCCAGAGAATATTCACAGTGTATGAAGTTCACCTATGGTGACCGTACCAAGACTGAAAAATGTATTGCCAAGGAATTAAAAGGGCAGACTAAAATCTTGAAAAAAAGCTATAAAAATTATCTTAAATTAAACGCAAATAATGCTGTTGTAGTAAAAAACCATTATGCTTTGTTTGAATCCAGACTGGACAAGCAATGTGGTCGTATCCGTGCTGGAAACTACACCAAAATCCAGCAAGGGCAATGTGCCCTGGCCATGGTAATTGAGCAGTCCAATTATTATCAATCACGTTCTTTTGTTGGAAAACGCTAAGGATCTGATCGGTATTCAAAGCATAACGGACATGTAAGTTTGTTATGCTTTTTAACTTATGGCGAGAATTTGAGATTTATTAAGACTGGACAGAAGCGCTGAATAGGTGAGTCAGTATTATTTATCACCTACTTCATAAAACGTTTGATTTATCTCTCATACTTTAAAGCATTCAAATCCGGATTAAAGCGATCTATTGTCGACCATTCTCATCATCAAATAACAGGCTTCTAAAACCAGATTCAGCCAGAGTGGAGTCGTGCTGTTTTCGTATTTTTCATGGTTTTAGCATTATAAAAGCAGGCGAAACAAGGTATCATAAGGCGTTTTAAAATATGACCTCTGGAGACGCCTTAAGTGGATCGACCGACTATTAGCCCTGAACATTTGCAGGAAGCCGCTGAAAATCTAACAACCATTCGTGATTTTATCCGTTTTGGTGTTACAGCATTACGTCAATACGATGCGCACTTGGGCCAAGGCACAGAAGATTATTTTGCTGAAAGTTCAGCACTGGTTTTACAAACCCTTTCTCTGGACTGGAATGCTGATCCAGAAATTCTGGATTCAAAACTGCTTCCAAGTGAAAAAGAAGAATTTTTGAATCTGTTAGGACGTCGTATCAATGAAAGAATGCCGACATCTTATCTATTAAATCTGGCTTATTTCTTTGGTAAGCCATTCTATGTGGATGAGCGTGTACTGATTCCACGTTCACCAATCGTTGAGCTGATTGAAAACCGTTTTGCACCATATTGCCTGGGCGAAAATGGTGAAATGGGTGCAGCGGTAAATAACCTGCCAGAAAATCCGAATCCAAAAACACCACAACGTATTCTGGACATGTGCACCGGTTCAGGCTGTATTGCGATTGCATTGGCATACGCTTTTCCAGATTCTGAAGTGGATGCAACCGATCTGTCTAAAGAGGCTTTAGAAGTAGCGCAGATCAACTGTGAACACCATAACAAGCAGTATCAAGTGGCATTGCTTGAATCGGACCTGTTCGCAAAAATTCCTGCTGAAAATCAGTATGATCTAATCGTTTCGAATCCGCCGTATGTGGATGCAGAAGACATGGCAGATCTACCAGACGAATTCCATCACGAACCTGAAATGGCTTTGGCTGCAGGTCAGGATGGTCTGGATCTGGTACGTAAAATGCTGGCTCAAGCGGCTGATTACCTGACTGAAGACGGTCTGATTGTAATTGAAGTCGGTAACTCTGAATGGGCAATGAAGCAAAACTTCAATAAAGTTGATTTCCACTGGTTGCAGTTCCAGCGTGGTGGTTCAGGTATCTTCGCATTGACTGCAGCCCAATGCCGTCAATACCGCGATTTATTTATTCAATCTGTTAATGCATAAGGAGTCGTTCACATGGCAGGTAATAGTATAGGGCAACTCTTCCGTGTAACGACTTGTGGTGAATCTCATGGTGTTGGCCTGATGGCGATCATTGATGGGGTTCCACCAGGAATTGAACTGTCTGAAGCTGATTTGCAAAAGGATCTGGACCGCCGCAAGCCGGGTACATCGAAATTTGCAACGCAGCGTAAAGAGCCGGATGAAGTGGAAATTATTTCCGGTGTGTTTGAGGGTAAAACCACCGGCACTTCAATCGGTCTTTTAATCCGCAATACTGACCAGAAATCGAAAGACTATGGCAATATCGCGCAGACTTTCCGCCCGGGTCATGCAGACTATACCTATACCCAGAAGTATGGTTTCCGTGATTATCGTGGCGGTGGCCGTTCAAGTGCACGTGAAACTGCAATGCGTGTGGCAGCGGGTGCGATTGCCAAGAAATTCCTGTTTGAGAAATTTGGTATTGAAATCCGCGGTCATGTCACCCAGATTGGCACTGAAAAAGCCGAGAAACTGGACTGGAATGAAGTTCCAAATAATCCGTTCTTCTGTGGTGATGTTGATGCCGTTCCACGTTTTGAGGCACTGGTCACGTCGTTGCGTGAACAAGGTACAAGTTGTGGTGCAAAATTGGAAATTATTGCTTCCAAAGTTCCAGTGGGTTGGGGTGAGCCAGTATTCGATCGTTTGGATGCTGACATCGCGCATGCCATGATGTCGATTAACGCCGTTAAAGGTGTGGAAATTGGTGATGGTTTTGGCGTTGCTGAGCAGTTTGGTCATGAAACGCGTGATGAATTAACGACGGATGGTTTCCTGGCAAACCATGCCGGCGGTATTTTGGGTGGGATTTCTAGCGGTCAGGACATTCGCGTATCGATTGCACTAAAACCAACCGCTTCAATCACGACTCCAGGTAAAACCATCACCATCAATCGTGAAGATACTGACGTGTTGACCAAAGGCCGTCATGATCCTTGTGTGGGTGTGCGTGCGACGCCAATTGCTGAAGCAATGCTGGCGATTGTATTGATGGATCACTTTATGCGCCATCGTGCACAAAATGCCGATGTGGTTGCGCCGTTTGCACCAATTGAACCAAAATAATTCGCTTCTGATCTGAAGTGAATCCAAAAAGTCAGACTTCGGTCTGGCTTTTTTTATATTTGCAAAGGCAATAGATGATTTAGGTGGAGAGAAACTTATTTTTCCTATGCTTTTAAGAAGTTTAGGTTGATTAAAAACGAAATTCGAAAACTCATCCAAAAAATGATTCAAAAATTTTTAATGAGTTAGAAGGTTTAAAAGTTGAGGTATTAAATATTGCAAAAGAAGAAAGCTGGACTTAATTGGTTTATTATTCATTAAAATGCATAAGAGACTTTCTCTTACTTATTATCCGTTGATTTTTCCACTACTTTTTCTCCTAAAACTCTTCGGTTGTTGTATCCTTAATCATTGACAGGCAGTTGGGTTCGATTGCCACAAAATTGCATGTTACGAGTGGCTCAATGCTTCATACTATCTTCAGCGTCCTGTTTCCACTGATTGCCCTAATTACCCTGGGTTATACATTAAAACAAAGGAAATGGTTAGAAGACGGATTTTGGCGGGGGGCAGAAAAGCTAAACTATTATGTACTATTTCCAATCATGCTATTCCTGAATCTGGCTACTGCTCAGATTCATATAGATATTATCCAGGATGTGGTGCTGGTTATTTCAATCATTACTGTACTGGTTTGTGCAGTGCTGTACAGTCTAAAAGCGATATACCGGATTAACTTTGCCCGATTTGGGGTCTATATACAAAGCATACTGCGCTTTAATACCTATATTGGCATTGCTGCGGTCAGCACCTTATTTGGGCAGGCAGGGATGACAGTATTTGCCGTCATTATGGTATTCTTTATTCCAGTGGTAAATACCGTTTCTGTGCTGGCATTTACTAAACCGGCCGATATGCAGTTTGGAAAAATTTTCATATCCCTCGCGAAAAATCCACTGATTTTAGGCTGTCTGGTAGGTGGGCTTTATAATCTGTCCGGATTGGGAATATGGCAGGGTATGAACCAGTTATTGAAACAGATGGCAGCATGCAGTTTGCCTTTAGGTTTAATGTGTGTCGGGGCAGCATTAAAGTTTGGGCAAATTAATCTGGATTTATGGCGCATCGTCTGGAACACAACTGGGCGTATGATTTGCATGCCATTGCTTGGCTTGGGGGTATGCAAGATAATGGGAATTTCCACGCTGACCACTCAAGTGCTGGTACTGTTTTTCGCATTACCCACAGCTTCTGCTTCGTATGTATTGACCAAAGTTCTGGGTGGAGACAGTGAACTTATGGCGAAAGTTATTAGTGTGCAAACCCTGGTTGCAGGATTAACCTTGCCATTATTCTTAACTTTTATCATCTAGTTAAAAGAATCCAATAGAGAAATTTTTCACTCAAAATAGCCTAAGCCAATTAAAATTTTTAATTAACCTATAATCCTGTTTCAAAAATCTAATCAAATATCTGCACCTTCATTTAAATTTCGTTTTATAGCTAAGCGAGCATAACGTATGCCTTGCTAATTACTGTGTCTTTACAACTTTGCACAGTAATTTTTTATTAAGCTCTATAGCATGGTATATAAATTGCTAAACAATACATATGCACATTATTGCAGGAGAGAAATGCACCTGCATTCGCCGAAGGAGCAACGACCCCGGAAACTCTCAGGCAGAAGGACTGTAATAATGCAAAACTCTGGAGAGAAGTGTTGAATCACTCACCGAAGGGGAAGGTTAAGGTATTGATCTCCAATACTGAAATCAAAGCTCTCAGGTAAAAATGACAGATGGGGCAGACATCATAATAAAAAAGGAGATGTCTATGCGTCATGTAATTGTCATTGGCGCCGGGATTACCGGCGTAACCACGGCTTATGAACTGGCTTTATTAGGGTATCAGGTCACTGTTGTCGACCAGCATCTTTACCCTGCCATGGAAACCTCGTATGCCAATGGCGGGCAACTTTCCGCCTGTAATGCAGAAGTCTGGAACCAAAAAGCGACAGTACTGAAAGGCCTGAAATGGATGTCGCAAAAAGCTGCCCCATTACTGCTCAACCCGTCTTTTAGTATGCATAAATACAGCTGGCTAATGGAATTTATGGGGAATATTCGTCATTACGAAACCAATACCCGGGAAACAGTAAAAATGGCGTTATTGGCCCGTAAACGTTTATTTGAAATTGCTGAAATAGAACAGATTGAGTTTGATCTGGAAAAAAGGGGAATCCTGCATTTTTATCATACCGAGCAGGATTATAAGGTCGCGATGAAGGTCAATGATCTGCTTTGCAGTGGCGGGCTGGAACGCAATGCGATTTCCAATGAAGAAATTAAACAGATTGAACCCACTTTAACCGGTGATTATTATGCCGGCTTCTTTAGCCGTAGTGATGCTACCGGGGATATTCATAAATTTACTACAGGTCTGGCCAAGGCTTGTGCAGACAAAGGTGTACTGTTCCTGTTTGGTCAGAATGTACAGGCAGTAGAGCAGAAGGATGGTTATATCCGGATCAGCTGTATGCCGAGTAGTGAAAATTCCAATACCAATCCGCAAGAACGACTAGAACTGAAAGCTGATGCCATCGTGGTCTGTGCCGGTGTGGGTAGTTATCAACTCTCTTATCTGTTGGGTGACCGGGTCAATGTCTATCCGGTGAAAGGATATTCAATTACCGTACAGCTTAACGATGAACAAAGTCAGCAAAATGCGCCGTGGGTCAGCCTGCTGGATGAAAGCGCTAAAATTGTGCTCTCCCGATTGGGTAAGGACCGGCTGCGTATTGCGGGTACGGCAGAGTTTAATGGTTATAACCGCGACATTCGTGCTGACCGGATTCAGCCTTTAATTGATTGGACACATCGTAATTTTGATATTTCCACTGAATATGTGATTCCCTGGACCGGATTACGGCCAATGATGCCGGATATGATGCCAGTCGTGCGTCAAGGAAAACACAAGCGGGTGTTTTATAATACCGGACATGGACATTTAGGCTGGACGCTCTCTGCTGCGACAGCAGCAATGATCAGCCAGCAGGTGGCTCAGACCTATCCTGTAGCTTGAAACAAAAAAGATCATCCTCGGATGATCTTTTTTTAATTGAATGGGTTTAGTCATATAGGCGATAGACACCGCTAAAGCGTTCACAGCCTTTCTGCTGGGTTTTTACCGAAAGAATGGCCTTGGTATAGTGAAATTCATACTTACAGTCGTTTTCGTTATCAGTGATTTCAGTTTTAGCTTCAGGAGTGGTATAAGCTAAAAAAGGGATAGTTTGAGTATCTATACGGTTTTTAGGACTGCGATAGGCAATACCTTCGATCTTGATGCGGTCTTTACTGAGCTGATGGACTTTCAGGTGTACCGGCTGTTTGGCAATCTGGCCCTGTTCAAATTTTAAATAATGCTGGGTCAGGCTTTGATTCAAAGAAATAAAGATATTCAGATCATCTAGACGCACATCAAACTGCTGTTTATAACAGTCTAGTGTTTTGCACTGTTGTAAGCGGTTTAGCCATAATTGATGCGTATCCTGAATAATACTTAAAGGTGCATCAGTAATCAGGTAGGCCGTGAGATACTGGCTCGCCAGATTTTTTCTAAATTCAGCCAGAGGCATGGAACACAGCGTCGAAGTTGCTTTACTGGCTTGTGAGCTATCTGAACATTCTAGCGGACGTACGGATGCTGTAGCACCTGTTGCCAAAGTGCTCAAACCCAGCATGAGACCTAGAAGTTTCATCATTTTTATATCAGTTTTCAGCAGCATGATCGCTTATACTTTCACTGTGTTACGCTTGGTCTAACTATAGCGAAATAGAAACGAAGTGTACAAGATTTCAATTGGTTATTTGTAAGGATGAAAACAGTGGTTGCACAAATTCGAATTGGTCAGGGGCTGGATGTGCATGCATTCGAAGAAGGTGATTTTGTCACACTGGCAGGCGTGAAAATTCCACATACCCATGGCCTCAAAGCACACTCGGATGGTGACGTTGTGTTACATGCATTATGTGATGCTTTGTTAGGTGCATTGGCGCTGGGAGATATCGGTCAGCATTTCCCGGATACGGATCCTGACTTTAAAGGTGCTGACAGTCGTGTATTGTTGAAGCACGTGTATCAGCTGATCTTGGATCGTGGTTATGTGTTGAATAATGCTGATATTACTGTGGCCTGTGAACGTCCAAAACTGGCAAAGCATAATCTGGAAATGCGTCAAAGCATTGCAGATGTATTAGACGTAGATGTAACCCAAATTAGCGTTAAGGCGACGACAACAGAAAAGCTGGGCTTTACCGGGCGTCAGGAAGGCATTCTGTCTATGGCGACGGTCCTGATCGCTCATGCAAAGTGATCAGGATTAATCATTGCCAGTTTAAGTTCTTCAGTTGCTTTACGGCCTTGTAGCTGTAAGGCAACAGCATGCAATAGACCCGTCCAGGTGTCATTCGGTTCCCAGACCTGATGCAGACTTGCTTGCGCCGTTGGTAGATCCATATCCATATAGTATTGACGATATAAATACATCAGGCTGCTGACATGCAAGTTCTGGTTGCAATGTACCCAAACGGCTTGTTGCTTGACTAGATGATCAATCATGTCCAGCACTAGCAGGCACTGATCATCGGATGGTATTTCCCAGGAAATTGGCAGCTGGATATAGTTGAGACCAAGCTCCAGACAGATTTTATCTTCATGGTCCAGGTGAGGCTCTGCATCGCTCAAAGCTACATTGATAACGGTCGAGATCCCGTATTCCTTTATCAGCTTGAGCTGTTCTGCTGTTGGCTGGCCTGAAGTAAACAGGTGCTCATGGATGAATTGAAAATTATTGATTTGACAGAGTGCAGTTTCAATTTCATTCATCAGATCATTTTCCTTATGTAGAAATGCAAACGCCATCTTACGATGGCGTTTTGATCAATCGCTTAGCGATTTGGTAAAACGTCCTTTAACGCCTCATGCATATCAAGTAATGCCTTTTCAGTCGTTTCCCAGTCGATACAGCCATCAGTCACTGATTTGCCGTATTCTAGATCACAAAGGTTGGCCGGGATATCCTGACGACCACCTTTAAGATGACTTTCTACCATAATACCAACAATTGATTTATTTCCATCAATAATTTGTTCAGTGATGTTTTTTAGCACTAATGGTTGTAAGTACGGGTCTTTGTTTGAGTTTGCATGACTGGTGTCAATCATGATCTTGGTACTAACTTTCGCTTTTGCCAAAGCAGTCTCAGCTTCTGCAACAGAACCTGCATCATAGTTCGGTTTGCCATTACCACCACGAAGTACTACATGAGCATATGGGTTACCAGAAGTACGAATGACTGCAACCTGACCTTGATCGTTCAGACCGAGGAAGCTATGACCGTGTTTCACGGATTGCATGGCATTGGTTGCAACAGTCAGGCCGCCATCAGTACCGTTTTTGAAACCTACTGGTGAAGACAGGCCAGATGACATTTCACGGTGAGTCTGGCTTTCGGTAGTACGTGCACCAATCGCTGACCATGAAATTAAATCCTGATAATACTGTGGTGAGTTTGGATCAAGTGCTTCAGTCGCACATGGCAGACCTTTTTCATTCAGCTCAAGTAAAAGCTTACGGCCAATGCGTAGACCTTTTTCAATATTGAACGAGTCATTCATGTCTGGGTCATTGATCAGACCTTTCCAGCCAATGGTAGTACGTGGTTTTTCAAAATACACACGCATTACCAGATACAGGCTGTCTTTTACTTTTTCGCTCAGCACCTTCAGGCGCTCGGCATATTCTTTGGCAGCTTCAGGGTCATGAATTGAACATGGACCAATCACGACAAAAAGACGTTTATCGTTGCCATCAAGAATATTGCGAATCGTTTCACGACCTTTCAGTACGGTTTGATAAGCATTCTCAGTCAAAGGCAACTCAGTCTTTAATTGTGCTGGAGTTACAAGAGGAATCATGCTTTGGATATTCACATCATCAATATCTGATTGTGAAATAGGATTTGACTGTAGTGTATTCATTGCCGTCACTGGTTCGATCATACAAAAGGTTGTTTAATAGCCCGAATATAACATGAATGATGCGTCACTTTGTTATAAAAAAGATGAATAAATCTTTGAAAAAAAAGTGATGAATCTGAGGTTTAGTTTAAACGGCCTGAGATTTTTCTGCTTCCGTTACCAACTCGGGTTGAGCTGGTTGGGCAGGTTTGGATTTGACTGGATTGAGCATAAAGTTTACACCCAGACAGAACAGGGTAACACCCAGAATTTTACGGATAATTTTCTCAGGCATACGTGAACTGATCAATGTGCCGATCACGATTGCAGGAATAGAACCCACCAGTAACCAGCCTAACAAAGCAAAGTCTACATTACCTGCGCTCATATGGCCCAAGCCTGCGACTAAAGTTAGAAGTACGGCATGCACCACGTCAGAACCGATAATACGAATCATCGGCAAATTCGGGAACATCAGAATCAATGCCATAATACCGAATGCCCCTGCGCCCACTGAAGACAAGGTCACAAAAACACCAAGCACGATTCCCATGATGATAATCAGAGCGCGTTTTTTGCCAGATTTAAAATCGACTTTTTCCAGATCCTGGGTCATATCTGGCAATTCTTGTTTACGGTATTTATTAAAGAACTTCTCAATTGAAGCGCGGAATATAATAGAAATACCGGTCAGCGTTAGCATAAAACCGAGTACCATGGTGAGTACTGCTTTATAATGGGTAGATTGACTGAGATAGTTCTCAAGTACCCAATGGGTTGCAAATGAGGCAGGAATACTGCCGATTGCCAGCCAGATCACAATGGGCCAGACAATATTCATTTTTTTTGCATGGACAAAAGAACCGCAGAATTTAGAGATTGCGGCATATAGAAGGTCAGTACCGATTGCAATGTGCGGTTCAATCCGGAATAGGCTGATCAAAATTGGGGTCATCAGTGAACCACCGCCGACACCAGTAATTCCTACACAGAAACCAACTAACACACCTGCTAAAATAAACTCAATCGGACCAAACATCTATATATGCCAATATCAAAAAACGAGCATATCTTATGACTATTAAAGATAAGTGGTTGTCTTGATTAATGATTTGCTTATTCCAAAATAAGATAAAGCAAGTGATTAAGGAGGTATTTTTTCAGCGACAAAATTGGTCTAAAGGATAAGTCCGATACGCTTTCCAAAGAATTTTCTTATAGTTAGGAAATACGATGAAGATAGGTGAAATCGAATTCATGAAATATGATTAACAGTATAAAATTTCTTCTTTATTAAAATAAGCAGATTTATTTGATTTAAAAATAGGCTTTTCGTGATAAGGGAAATTAGAAATTTGGTAGATCATCCCTTATATCATTTTTCAATCGAGCATATTTGTAGTCATGGTGATCCTGGTTATTCTTATCTAAAGTGAATTCAGAAAATCCCAGTAGTCATCATTATATTTGTAGATATAGCGCTTTAAATTTTTACATTCATCATTTTTAAACCATTTCATGCAGATCGGGATCAAGTTCAGCCTTAAGTTTTTCGTCTTATGCTAATATGCTGACAGCAATTCTCTGAGGATCACATCTTGCAAAAACGGAAGCTTAAAATTGGAATCGTCGTGGGTGAAGTATCGGGAGATACCTTAGGTGCCAGTCTGATTCGTCGTTTTCGTGAGCAGGGTATTGATGCTGAATTTGAGGGCATTGGTGGTCCACAGATGATGGCAGAAGGTTTTAAAAGCTATTATCCAATGGATATTCTGTCAGTGATGGGTATTGTCGAAGTCTTAAAAGATATCCGTAAGCTGTTTGCTGTACGTGATGGACTGGTGGAGAATTGGACGAAAGACCCAGTCGATGTATTTATCGGCATTGATGCACCAGACTTTAACCTGCGTTTATCCAAGAGCATCAAGCAACGACAGTTGCCAATCAAAACCGTTCAATATGTCAGCCCATCCGTCTGGGCATGGCGTCAGGGACGTGTACATGGCATTAAAGCCAGTATCGATCTGGTACTGTGTTTATTTCCATTTGAAAAAGTCTTTTATCAAAAATGGCAGGTATCCGCTGCATTTGTCGGACATCCATTAGCGAGTCAATTGCCGATACAAAATCCACTGACTGAAGCAAAGCAGGAGCTGGGACTCGATCCTGCCCAGAAATATATTGCCTTGCTGCCAGGCAGCCGGCGTGGAGAAATTGAACGTCTTGGGCCATTGGTGCTGGATACTGCACAAATTTTGCAACAAAAACATCCTGAATATATCTTCCTGATTCCTGCCATCAATGATGCACGCAAGCAGCAAATTCAAGCCTTACTACAAACTTATCCAGAAAGCTTACAGGCCCAAATTCGTCTGATGGAAAATACCGGTAGCGATTCCAAAATCGGTCGTCAGGTCATGAATGCAGTAGATATCGTCGCTTTGGCATCGGGAACAGCAACTCTGGAAGCAATGTTGTTACATCGTCCAATGGTGACTTTCTATAAGCTGCATTGGTTGACTTATCGTATTGTTAAACTTCTGGTGAAAATTCAGTACTATTCATTGCCAAATATTATTGCTGGCAAGAAAGTGATTCAAGAGCTGATTCAATCTGAAGCAACCCCTGAGAATCTTGCTGCCGAAATTGAAGCATTAATGAATGTTGAAGCAGCACAGATTCAGGCGATGCAGCATCTGACCATGCATAAGCAACTACTTTCAGGGAATAGTGAAGATCCTGTGACTGCCATTTTAGAACTGGTAAAATAATCTTCTCAGCTATTATTGACCCTGATGCTGCTGACGATACTGGCTCGGGGTCAGTTCAAACTGCTTTTTAAAACTCTGACTAAATGCAGTTTCTGAAGAATAACCTACGCGATGCGCAATCTGTTGCACGGTCATTAAGCCATCTCTTAAATAACGTGCTGCCAGACGCATCCTGTGCTGTTGCAGATAAGCCAAAGGCGTTTCACCGACCACTTGCGTAAACAATTGTGCAAATTTGGAACGTGACATATGGCATTGTTCAGCCAGACTTTCAACGGTCCAGCTCTGTTCTGGCTGGCCATGAATGGCAGCTAAGGCACTGGAAAGTTCAGGATGGCTTAAGGCATTTAACCAGCTGGAGGCATGCCGGGCATTCAAAATATAATCCCGCACACATTCAATAAGTAAAATACTGACCAGATGATCGAGAATACGGTCACGGCCCGGACGTGTATTCTGGGTTTCTAAAGCCAGGAACTGTAATCCGATCTGTAACCATTCCGGGGCTGAATCACTCAAAATATGCTGGATATGCAGATAATCCGGCAAAGAGGTAATTAGCGGTCGCGCCATCTGGATATCCATTTTTGAACGAATCGCCAGAATAAAGTTGCGTTGTGGCTGGACCTGACCGAAATCAATACTTTGCTGTGAATGCGAAGCAAAGAAGCTGTTAATGGGACTACTTTGTGTTAGTTCTTGATCATTTGGACAATGCAGCTGGTGCGCTTTGGCAGATGGAAGCAGAATCAGATCACCCTGCTGTAAGACAATGACATGGTCTGAATCTTCAAAGCTGAGCTGTGCCTGTCCATGCAAAATCACATAGGCCAGCATGGACGGTTCATGTCTGTATAACAGTCGATAAGGGTGATGAACATTCAGGTAGATATATTCTGATTTGGCTAAATGTATGTCATCAAAAATTTTACTAAGCGCATCCATGCGTGTTCTATTCTGAATTAAAAAGATATTTTTATTTAAGTCTGCATGTGAATTGAGGTCAGAAATCGGCTGATCAGGACAAAGACGCTGACATAGCTTTTCTGGACGCTGACAACTGTGCACATGCGCTGAATTATTCAACTATAAGGGCAGGGTAACATAAAACAGGAGGGTCGCAATGAATGCCCCTGCAAAAATCACAAATATTCACCTGGAGCAGGACGCTCAGTTGCTGAAGGGCCGCCAGCTAGATAAAAAACGTTTCGGATGGCTGTTGAGTCCGGGTCTACCAGTCATCGGTATGGGTATTTTGGCCGGCTACCATTTTGGACCGAAAGCCACCAAGAAAGTTTTTGCCTTGGGTGGGCCATTATTACTGCATGTCATCATTCCGACACTAGATGCTCTGATTGGCGAAGATGAAAATAATCCCAGCGATGATCAGATCAAAGCTTTGATCAAAGATCCTTATTATGACCGTATCGTAAAATTGTTTATTCCTTTGCAAATGGCTGCTAATGCTTTTGCAGGCTATGTGGTATCACGCCCCAATGTCTCATTGACCGATCAGGTTCTACTCGGGATCTCGATGGGTGCAATTAATGGGGTTGGCGTAAACACCGCCCATGAATTGAGTCACCGCCCGAATAAATCTGATCACTACTGGTCACATGCCAGCCTGATGCCACTGGCTTATAACCATTTCCGGATTGAACATCCTTATGGACATCATAAACGGGTCGCGACGCCTGAAGATCCCGCCTCATCAAAAATGGGGGAATCATTCTACAAATTCTGGCCGCGTACGGTGTTTGGCGGACTTAAATCTGCAATTGAAATTGAAAAACGCCGTTTACAGCGTAAAGGCTTGAGTTTCTTTAGCAAGGAAAATGAATTGTTTCATGGCTGGGGGATGAGTGCTGCTTATCATGGCTTGATGCTGAAAACCTTTGGCAAGAAGATTATTCCATATACGTTAACACAGGCATTTTATGGCATCAGCCTGTTTGAAATTGTCAATTATATTGAACATTATGGTTTGAAGCGTGCTGAAACTGAGAAAGGTAAATACGAGCGTACTTTGCCTGAACACAGCTGGAACAATAACAATATTGTTACCAACCTGTTTCTGTATCAGTTACAACGCCATTCTGATCATCATGCGTTTCCAAGCCGACCGTTTCAGGCATTGCGCAATTTTGAGGAAGCACCTGTCTTGCCAAGCGGTTATGCGACCATGCTGATTCCAGCTTTGATACCACCACTATGGTACAAAATGATGGATAAGCGTGTGTATCAACATTATCAAGGCGACCTGAACAAAGCCAATATCTTGCCTGCTAAACGCAAGCAGATTTTCAGAAAATTTGGCATACAAGATAATGCAGCTTAACTATTTCCAGTTTTGAATAAAAAATGCGCCTTTCAGGGCGCATTTTTTATTCATTTTCGTTAAATCTTAAAACCATTCTGGCTGCATATTCAGGCAGGTATCATCAAAGTTCATCAGTAATTGTGCCTGATGTTCAACTTCAGGCAGTTCCCAGCGGATAAAATATTGAGCTGCCTGCATTTTTCCTGTCAGGAATTGTTGATCTTCGGCATAGTCAGACGAGGCAAATTTTAACTGTGCCTGATTCGCCATTTCCAGCCATAACCAGGCAATAATGGTTTTACCCATCATATCCAGATATAAACCTGAATTCGCCAATGCTGCATCAACTCGGCCTTGATGCAAAGCCTGACCTAAAACCTGCGTGGTTTTTTGCACAGTAGCAAGATGCTTTTTAAAAGTTTCTGCCAGTTCAGCTAACTTATGATCCTGAATCTCGGATAAAGTCTTCTGGATACGCTGCATGAGCAGGCTTAAACCTTTACCGTTGTGTTGCCACAGTTTACGACCGAGTAGATCTAGAGACTGAATGCCATAAGTGCCTTCATGGATTGGATTCAGACGGTTGTCCCGGTAGCATTGTTCAATCGGATATTCACGGGTATAGCCTGCACCACCCAAGACCTGAATCGCCAGGTCATTGGCTTTGGGGCCATAGGCAGAAGGGAAGGATTTGACCACTGGCGTAATCAGATCCAGCAAAATAGCACTCTCTTCATCCTGAGCTGCCTGATGTTCATCAATCAGGCGGGCTGCAAACAGACACAGTGCCAGTGATGCTTCAACATAGGACTTCTGGGTCAACAGCATACGTTTAACATCGCTATGCTCAATAATATTCACTGGTTTACTGTTTGGATCTTTATCGGCTACCGGACGTCCTTGTGGACGGTTTTTGGCATAATTCAGAGACTCCAGATAACCACGATAGCCAATCATTGCCGCACCAAGTCCCACACCGACACGTGCTTCATTCATCATCTTGAACATATATTTTAAACCATGACCTGCTTCACCAAGTAAATAGCCTAAGCAATTGTCATTTTCCCCAAAGCTCAGCACCGTCGAGGTAGTCCCGCGATAGCCCATTTTATGCAGTAGGCCGGCCAATTGAACATCATTAGACTCATCAAGTGAACCATCGGCACGGGTCTTGAATTTTGGCACAATAAACAGGGAAATACCCTTCACGCCTTGAGGTGCATCCTGAATCCGGGCAAGCACAAGATGCACAATATTTTCAGTAATGTCCTGGTCACCCCCAGAGATAAACATCTTATGACCTTTAATCCGATAGGATCCATCTGCCTGAGGAATGGCCTTCGTGGTCAGATCACCAAGGGATGAACCGACATCCGGTTCTGTCAGTGCCATGGTGCCAGAAAAACGGCCGCTGAACATATGGGGTACAAACGTGTGTTTCAGTTCCTCGGTGCCGAAAGCCTGAATCACATTGGCTGCGGCAGCGGTCAAGAAAGAATAAGCCACCGTTGATGGATTGGCAGACATAAAAAAGGCATTACACGCCATATTGACCAGAATTGGTAACTGCATACCGCCGGCATCATAATCATGTTGAGCGCAGAGTAACCCGGCATCGGCAAACTGTTTCCATGCGGTTTTGACTTCAGCAATGGTTTCGACTTTTTTGCCGTCAAAAGTTGGTTCGTGCTGATCTGCTTTGGCATTGTGCGATGCAAAATAATCGGTAGCGATGCCTTTGGCCGTATCTAAAATACTGTCAAAGGTGGTTTTATCATGTTCCTGATAACGTTCAAGCTCGGTCAGCTGTTCCAGTTTAAAAACGTCATACAGCAGGAAATTCAGGTCTTTGTCATTGATAAGTTGAGTCATATTTAGTTTTAAATCGAGTATTCATATGATGTGTTTAAGACTAGTAGTTGCTTTTATTTTTTAGAATTGTCAATAATGACACTTAAGATGTGAAAAGTGACAATGATATTCAGATGAAAAAGGTGGTGGTTTTAGGTTTTGATGGGGCTTTAGCATCGGCTATTACTGGAGTCGTGGATTTATTTGCCATGGCGGGCGTGAGCTGGAACCGGATTCAGCAGCAGGAAATTCATCGTCTGTTTCAGGTAGAAATTGCCAGTGCCCAAGGGCAGGCGATCCGTTGTATTAATGGGATATTGATCCAGGCACATTTAGCTTATGCAGATATCAAGGATGTAGATATTGCCATTGTCCCTACAATTGCCGGGCCGATTATCGAAACCTTGCAACAGAATCCGGAACTGATCCGTTATTTAAAAGAAGCAGACCGGCAGCAGAAAGTGATTGCAGGAAACTGTACGGGGAATTTCTTCTTGGCTGAAGCCGGTATTTTGAATGATCGCCAGGCGACCACGCATTGGGGCTTTCAGGATATGTTTCAGACTCTTTACCCTAAAGTAAAACTTCATGCCGATCAGCTGATTAGCCGGGATCAGCATATCTACTGTGCAGGTGGTGGTCTGGCCTGGTTTGACTTAGGACTGCACCTGATTGAACGCTACTATGGTTTTGAGCTGGCGATGCAGTCAGCCAAATCCTTTGTGATTGATTATCGGCGTGACAGCCAGCTGTCTTATTCCTTACTAAAAATTGGCAAGCCGCATCATGACGAGCTGGTACAAAAAGTACAGGATTGGCTGGAACAGCATTTTCATGAAGCACTTAATCTGGAACAACTGGCAACACGTTTTAACCTCACCACACGTACTTTGATTAGGCGTTTTAAACAGGCACTGGATGTGCCACCGAATCAGTATCTGCAAGCCATCCGGATTGAAGCAGCCCGTAAACGGCTGGAAGAAACCGAACAGGCTGTGGATCTAGTCATGCAACATGTCGGTTATCATGATCCAAGCTCTTTCAGGCGATTATTCCATAAAAAAACGGGGTTAACCCCGTTAGAATATCGCCGTCGATTTAGCCGGCGCTTTTAGCATGTCATCAAGTTGCAGCAGCTTTAACTTTACGTCCATGCAGCAGGTAATACCAAAGCAGACAGCTGAGTGTAATGACCGCACTATACAAATACAAATGCTGATAACCGATCTGATCCAGAAACTGGCCAATAAAATACGGTCCAAAACCAAGTGCAGCATCAAGAGCAATAAAGAAGGTTGATGTTGCCAGTCCCATACGCTCTATTGTGGTACTTTTTACCGCAATGGTCTGGCAAATGGATTGAATATTGCCATAACCAAAACCTAATAACGCTGCACTGGTAAGGAGCATCCATGAATTATGTGCCTGACTGAGTAAACCAATACCGATTGCCATAAGCACAATCGCTGGATACATGATGATATTTTCGCCTTTGCGATCCATCAATGGGCCGGTAAATGGGCGAGAAATCAAAATTGCGGCTGCATACATCAGGAAGAAGAATGAAGCCGCCTGCAACAGGTCAATTTCCTTAGCATACAGGTTAAGGAAAGACAGTACGCCGGAATAACATGCACCAGCAATCAGGATAATAACCGCAATAGGAAAAGCTTTAGGCTCAACAAACTGCGCCAGACGTGAAGTAGGCTGAGCAGACTGCTGCGTACCAGCTTTTGCAGCCAGTTTTACTTTTGAAGTATCAACACCAAAACTGAAGAGCAGACAGGTGAAAGCCACAATAGAAGTAAAAGTGAAAATCACCTTATAGTCATATTGTGACATTAGCCAGATCGCCAGGAATGGACCAACTGCAGTGGCTAGCGTACTACTGGTACTGAAGTAGCCAATGCCTTCAGCACGTCGGGTTGCTGGAATGGTCTGGGCAATGACAGTTCCAATAACAGTCCCTGCGACACCCATCATAAAGCCGTGAGCAAAGCGGATCGCAATCAGATAAGGTACATCCACTGGAATAAAATACAGACCAGAGAACAGGAAAAAGCCCAAGGCTCCGGCAACCAGACTGGCTTTGGCACCCAAATTGGGCAGGAATTTTCCTATCAGCAATCGACCGACTAAAGTCCCAACCACGAATACACCGGAGATTAACCCTGCTTGTGCAGTAGTGGCATCCAGTTCAGCTAAGGCATAACCAACACTGACAATGACCAGGAGATAGAACACCAGAACCAGCTGGAAGTTCATTGCACTAAGAAAAATAAAATTTTTCGTCCAAAGCTTAGATGGAGCCTCAGTCATGTTGAAGCTCCTTTCTCGCCTGAAGGGAATGCATAAACTCTAAAACAAAAGCATGAGCACGTTTCAGCTCATCTTTATTGAAGTCTTGCAGTAATTCTGCTTCCAGAACATCAATCTTGCCGCAACATTGCTGGAACTGTTGTTCACCCATTTCAGATAGCTGCAGTAATTTCTGGCGTTTATCTGTCATGGGTTGTGATTCAATAAAGTTCATTTCCATCAAAATATTTAAACGCTTGGTTACAGCAGGTTTTGAAATCCTGAGTTCCTGAGCGATATCCAGCGCCGTACATTGACCATTCATTTTGATAATGACCAGACTTTGCCATAAGGAATAATTTAAGCCGTGTTCAATTAACACCGCATTCATTTCATCCCCGAGCAATCTTGCACAGCGTAATAATGCAAATCTAAAGCGGGAGGTAGTATCCATGAGGAATAATGTTAACCTGGTTAACTAAATATGCTTAATTTACGCTTATAAATATGAAAATTCAAGTGATGTATCAGTTGCTTCGATATGGCTTAACAGATATTTCAAGGAGTAAATGAGCTAATCTGATGGGAAAAATCTTTGGTTTTCTTTAACATGCAAATCTGGATGCGAGCAGTGGCTAAGGTGGATTTATGCAGGATTTAGACCTAACAACAATTATCAGTGAATGTTTTAAAAGCAGTTCTAATTTAATGATGGATTTACATCAACCAGCAATTACCTTACCTGAACAGCTGATCCACGCAGTTAAAGAGGCAGCACAAACACGCGCATATACTGAAACAATTCATCATGTAATGTTGCTGGATCAATTTGATGCTTCACGACTGAGTTATGTCTTTAGTCCGCTTATTCTGTCCGTGCTAAAACATAAAACCATCTTTATCGCTCCAGCCAATACTGAACTGCAACAGGTGCTGGGGGAATATTTCCGGGTAGAAGCGCTGAAACTAAACCATACCCAGGCCTTACAGGAAATGGATATTTGCTTTGATTTGGCAATTGATGGTTGTTCCATGCCAGATTTACAGCGCTATGCTGTATTCAAGGCCTTACTTGAGCGAAATTGTAAGAGCCTGATTGTCATTGGAAATGAACTGGATGCTGAGTTGAAAATATTACTCGAATCATTCGGTATACAGGTTATCCAGCACAAATTGATACAACAGAATTTTGATTTAACTGAAATTGAATTTAAAAAACTGTTATGGAAAAGGAAGACAGATTCAGTTGCCGTCACTTGTGAAGAGATCACGTCAGCTAATATTGAATTAGTTACTCAACTTAGTGGAATACAGCATGCCGATGCCGAGCGTCTAATTGATGACTTGATGTATAGCGAGCATCTGTTCGAAAAAGTCTCAGTCTTTGGCGAATTTACCGAAACTATTTATAAGCATCAGCTAAAATAAAAGATAGCGGAAAGGCATTATTGTCTCAGAGTTGTAGTGATTAGATTTTAGATATGCGCGCGGTGGCAGAGATGCCACACATTCCCCATCACGACACGACGTCGTAATGGGGGAATAAAAGACTTTTGCCTACTTTGAGTTTTTCCAAAGTAAGGTTCTGCCTGCACACAGCCACTTAGACTTTTAAAGAGAAGATAAAGCTGTGCAATACATAATTATAAATATTTATGAATATCATAAATTTAAAACATTATTGAGTTGCTATGATGACCTAATATATATCCTGATTAAAATTGTGGGACGGTAGTGAGCCAAAAGGCTCTTTATTCTGCTCAGGATTTTTTCTGTTTACGGTAAATACTTGGTCGTACCGGGTGTGTGCCGCGCCAGAGACCTTTCTTATTTTTCTTGGCATTGCTTTGCAGGCTCATCAGATAGGAGAGGTGTTTCTTGTCACGGATATATTCTTCATAAACCCAAGCTGCACCACGCTTGATGAGTTCTTCATTGACATTTTTACGACGTCGGTAAATGACTCCAACACAGCGTCCATAACGGTCAATATCGGTAATTTGCACACGGACCAGTCTATTCTTGATCATTTTTGCGACCAGCTGCTGGGATTCCTTGCCATAGGCCTGACTGGATTCAGGTGCATCCACATAGGCAAAGCGTAAGCGGGTTTCTGAACGACGGATATTGAAACGATAGCAGGTGAGGGTGTCGCCATCGCTGACGGCCTTAACTCGACACCAGTATTTTTTGCCTTTTTTGAAGGGGCGGAACAGTTCTTGTAAAAACACCACAAGTTTGTGCAGCAAATAATAGGAGAAACATAGAGCCACAAGGCCAAGTACAATTTGCCAAGAAGTTGAGAGATGCAACAAAATTAAAATCCAGAAGAAGCGCAGTCAGGTGAAGAAATAGCTGACTTATAAAGTGTTCATTCTAGATCAAAGCCTCACGTCTTAAGGCTCTGTAACCGTTTATACGAAGATTTTTTAAGCAAACAAAATAGCCTAAGCAAATAACAAAAAAACAAGCTGCGATTCTTAGGAATAAACTTTTAAGGCTCCATAAATAGCCTAAGCATTTTTAAAATTCACTTATAAAAATAGCCTAAGCAAAAATTTTATTAATCTCACTCCGTAAAAATTGATGTCTCTTATTCTCTTGTAAATCCTTATACCAATACATCCCCATATTAATTTTTTGCAGTTTTACAGGGACTTCAAAAATTTTCAGGCTTTTATCAATATGCAAATGATTTAAAACATTTCGGGGAATGGTGAGCATCGCTAAGGGATGCTGCTGCAAAATCTGTAACGCCGTCGAGTAATGCTGACAACGCAGGAAAATCTGTCGAGATAGTTGATTACGGCTTAAATACAGATCTTCAACTAATACGCCAGTCCGGCGCGAAGACACACCAATATGTGGGGAGGCGAGATAACTTTTTTCCGTGACTTGTTGCTGTTGAGTACAGACGACAAACTCATCCTGATCCAGTAATTCAAACTGGATTTTGTCGCCCAAAGGCTGTTCCAGATCGATCACAAAATCAACTTGCTGGGTTGCCAAATCAGAAACAATATTCTTTCGGTCCAGTTTAATACTGACAAACTGAATATCTAGATTAAAACGCTGAAAATGTGCGACCAGTTTTGGCAAGATCATCGGTTCAATTTCATCATGCACAGCAATCTTTAGATTTTGTACCAAGGTTGGCTCAAATTGCTGGTTCTGGATGGAAATATTCTGGATGGTGATGAGGGCATGTTTAATTTCTGAATAAATCTGTTCCGCAAACGGCGTTGGCTGCATTTTACTGCCAGTCCGTACAAACAAATCATCCTGCAGATGCTGTCTTAGACGCTGTAAGGCATGACTGGCAGCAGACTGGGTAATTGACAGGATTTGGGCAGCCCGGGAAATACTTTTCTGTTCAAAGACAGCAACAAAAAGTGGATATAAATTGATATCGATCCGATGGAAACTGCGAAGATCAATACTGTTTTCATTATGAATCTGTTGCATATTAAACTATGGAATAAAATCATTTTATTCATAATAGGTTTTAGGTTAAGGTCTTGTAAAGCAGAATAATCATATCCAGAGGAAAGTTGCCATGTTTGAGCTATCAGCACGTGCACAGGACTACGTTGAACGCACCAGAAAATTTATTAGAGATGAGATCGAGCCAATTGAGGCAGATTTCTGGCATCAGGTGCATGAGCTGAATCAGGGCGGTGACTGGACCAAATGGCAATGGCCGGCTGAACTGGAAAATTTAAAAGCCAAAGCCAAAGCAGCAGGGTTATGGAATATGTTCCTGCCATGTGCTGAATTGGGTCAAGCATTGTCGGTCAATGAATATGCGCATATTGCTGAACTGTCTGGACGTAGTCTGATTGCACCAACGGTATTTAACTGTAATGCTCCAGATAGCGGCAATATGGAAGTATTATGGCGTTATGGATCTGAACAACAAAAACAGCAATGGCTCATGCCGTTATTAGAGGGAAAAATCCGCTCGGTATTCTGTATGACTGAACCCGCAGTGGCCTCCAGTGATGCCACCAATATGCAGGCAACGGCGGTCATTGAAGGTGATGAAATTGTATTAAATGGCCGTAAATGGTGGTCATCTGGTCTGGGTGATCCAAATGCCAAAATCATTATCTTTATGGCACATACTCCCGATGAAACTAAAGACCGTCATCATCAGCATTCCATGGTTTTAGTTCCAGTCGATACTGCGGGCGTGAAAATCGAGCGTATGTTGCCCGTCTTTGGTGATTATGATGCTCCACATGGCCACGGCGAAGTTAGTTTTGATAATGTGCGGGTACCAGTATGCAATTTTATTGGGGGCGCTGGTCAGGGCTTTGAAATTGCCCAAGGTCGTTTAGGCCCAGGTCGTATTCATCACTGCATGCGTTGTATTGGTGCAGCAGAAAAATCTCTGGAACTGATGATTGACCGTGGTATGAGCCGCACGGCGTTTGGTAAAGAAATTTTGAAACTGGGTGGCAATCTGGAACGGGTCGCAGAAGCACGGGTTGCGATTGATCAGGCGCGATTATTAACCTTGTATGCTGCCTATAAAATGGATACTTTAGGGAACATGGCGGCTTTGACAGAAATCTCGGCCATTAAAGTCGTGGCACCAAGTGTGCTGGAAAAAGTCGTGGATATGGCAATCCAGATTCATGGTGGCGCTGGTGTTTCACGTGATACACCATTGACCGGATTCTTTGCCCAAGCACGTGCGCTACGTTTGGCAGATGGCCCGGATGAAGTACATAAGGGCATGATTGCAAAATTAGAGTTGGCAAAACGTGGTTATAGTACGCGTCGTAAAAAATAAGTCTTAAGTTTAAAGATATTTAGATAGTAAAAAGATTTTAAGGAAATATTATGGCAGTCATTGATGTCGGTGGAAAAGTTCGTGAGGGTGAAGAACTGGATGTCCGCGCTATAGGAAACTGGCTGATTGAACACGGTGAAAATATTAAAGGTCCAGTTGAAGTCACTCAATATTCTGGTGGTGCGTCGAACTGGACTTATCGGCTGAAATATAGCAATGCCGATTTAATTCTGCGTCGTCCACCTAAAGGCACCAAGGCCAAATCTGCACATGACATGGCGCGTGAATATCATGTGCAACGGGCACTGGCTGATCACTATCCAGTTGTTCCGGAAATGTTGTTGCTATGTCAGGATGAATCAGTGATTGGCTGTGATTTCTATGTGATGAAACGCATTGAAGGCATTATTCCACGAGCGAATTTGCCCAAAGATCTGGACTTCAGTGAAGCTCAGGTACGCGAACTTTGTATCAATGTCATTGATAAACTGATCGAGTTGCATCAGGTTCCTTATCACGGTACTGAACTGGAAAAGTTAGGCAAAGGTGAGGGTTACTGCCGACGTCAGGTAGAAGGTTGGGATAGCCGTTATGACAAAGCTAAAACGATTAACGTACCTTCATTCAAGTACGTACGTAACTGGTTAAAAGATAATATTCCTGCCGATTCTAAAACCTGTGTGATTCACAATGACTGGCGTTTTGATAATGTTATTCTGGATCCTGACAATCCAACACAGGTGATTGGGGTACTGGACTGGGAAATGGCGACTCTAGGCGATCCACTTATGGACTTGGGTTCTGCCTTGGCTTATTGGGTGGAAGAGACTGACAATGCAATTTTTAAGGCAACCCGCCGTCAGCCGACCAATCTAAAAGGGATGTTTACCCGTAAGGAGGTTGTGGATTACTACCTGGAAAAAACTGGATTACAGCCAGAGAATTGGACCTTCTATGAAGTATTTGGCATTTTCCGTTTAGCGGTAATTGCCCAGCAGATTTATTATCGTTACTACCATAAACAAACCAATAACCCGGCGTTTAAAGATTTTTGGGTGGTAATTCATGCATTGCATATCCGCGCCTTAAAGCTGATTGGCAAACAAAAGATCGAAGCCAATGATCTTGCCCAGAAGTATATGAACAAATTTAAAGAGTTAATGCCAAAATGACCACCATTTACCTGATTCGACATGGCCAGGCATCTTTTGGAGCAGAAAGCTATGATCAGCTTTCTCCCAACGGTGAGCTGCAAGCCAAGTTACTTGGACGTTATTTCGATTCTATTCTTAAAGAAGCACCTGTGGTGATGGCTGGATCAATGCAACGTCATCAGCAAACAGCGCAATTGTGTCTGGATGAATGTTTTCCTGAAAGTGAATTGATTACCAATTCTGCCTGGAATGAATTTAATCATACTCAAGTCTTTGCCAGGTATGAGCCGCGATTTAATCAGCCGGAATTATTAAAAGAAGATGTGGCACAACATGCCAATCCTCGAGCGTATTTAAGCAAAATCTTTGAAGGGGCAATTGAACGCTGGACGGGGGGAGATTATCACCATGAATATGAAGAATCCTGGCCAGACTTTAAAAACCGTATTGAATCTGCATTGCAAGATCTATGCAATGAACTGGCTGAGAAAAGACCGCGCTATGCTGTAGTGTTTACTTCGGGTGGCGTTATCTCTGTGGCAGCAGGGAAAATTCTAGGCTTGAGTCCGAGCAAAACTTTTGCCTTAAACTGGGCCATTGCCAATACCAGCATGACGACTTTGCGTTTGGTGGGTAATGAACCGCAGTTACTTAGTCTGAATGAACATCATTTTATTAAGGCAAATCAACCAGAATTACTCACCTGGATCTAAAAGATCTGGAACAAAATGATTTTAAAGGAATAAAAAATGGCTAAAACAATTCTAATTACCGGGGCAAGTTCCGGAATTGGTGCAGGTATGGCACGTGAATTTGCACAAAAAGGTTATAATTTGGCAATCTGTGCGCGTCGTATGGAACGTCTGGAAGCTTTAAAGCAGGAACTGGAAAACCAGTACGGGATCAAAGTGATTGCCAAAACCCTGGATGTGACCAACTATGATCAGGTCTTTGAAGTATTCCGTGCCTTTAAGGAAGAGTTTGGTAGCATTGACCGAATTATCGTGAATGCTGGCGTTGGTGAAGGTCGTCGTATTGGAAAAGGTAACTTTGCTATTAACAAAGCTACGGTGGAAACCAATTTTATTTCTGCCTTAGCCCAGTGTGAAGCTGCAGTGGAGATTTTTCGTGCGCAAAACTCAGGTCATTTGGTCATGATTTCATCCATGAGCGCAATGCGTGGTATGCCAAAACACCTGACCGCCTACGGGGCTAGTAAGGCAGGAGTCGCGCATCTGGCAGAAGGAATTCGTGCAGAGCTGATTGATACACCTATTAAAGTGACGACGATCTTCCCGGGTTATATTCGTACTGAAATTAATGAAGGTGCGAAAAAACTGCCTTTTGAGGTAGACGAAAAAACGGGTTCGCGTTTATTGGCTGCTGAAATTGAAAAAGCGCCGGTTAAAGCGTATGTACCAAAATGGCCTTGGTTACCGTTGGGCTTGGCTATGAAAGTATTGCCACTAAAACTGGTGAATAAACTAGGATAATTCTTGTTTGGATGATCAAAAAGCTCCTAACGGGGCTTTTTTATTTTTGGAATTGAAACATTTTGACTTTAAAAA
This sequence comes from Acinetobacter sp. UBA3461, assembly GCF_002381195.1. Taxonomy (NCBI): domain Bacteria; kingdom Pseudomonadati; phylum Pseudomonadota; class Gammaproteobacteria; order Moraxellales; family Moraxellaceae; genus Acinetobacter; species Acinetobacter sp. UBA3461. The sequence goes on from NZ_DFRO01000025.1 coordinate 35,273, forward strand.
TTAAGAAAATAATGTCTGGAAATTATTTTTTATAAATATGATTATACATTATGGTTTAGCATAGCTAAGGGTTGGTGAATATATGTATATGGGCTTATAACCAAATGAAAAAATTAGCTTTTATCATTATTCTGGTATTGACAGCAATGCCATATGCTCAAGCAGCATCTGATGAAGGAAAAAATCCGGATACGACCCGATTGTGTGAGGGAAAAGGACCTCATGTAAAGCTTACGGTTAAAATTGAGGGTCATACCATAAAAGGCTCATGTCAGATCGGCTTTAAACCTGCTCAAGTAAATGCCTTGGACTATGAAGCAATACGCGCTCCCGCTGTGCAAAATGCATGTAAGAGCAAAGCACGTGGTTCGACTCTTGTCATGAATGTAAATGGTGAACAGATACCGGGTAAATGTGATCTAGTCTTTAAAAGCAATCATTTCTAATAAATTCAACGATTCATGTGACATCACTATTTAAGTTTACCTAATAGATTTTTATTTTAAATCAAAATATTTAATAAAATTTTGATCATTTAAAGGGAATATAGATTCTGACTCTATATTCCTTTAGATATGTTTATTGATATGGGAAATAGTCAAAACAATTTACATTAGACTGATTAAGACGTTGTTGTTCATACACCATTTCTTTACGTTGCTCATCATAGTAGTTGTGTTTTTCCGAAATTGTGGCTAGTAGTGAAGCAGGTAGGTCTTTTCTATTCCTGTTAGCGTCTAATTGCATAACATTTATAGCAGCTATAGCTGCACTTTCTGCTTCACATAAAATTTTTGTCTTTTTACTAAAATGTAGGTCATCCCGATTTGCTTGAACATACTCAGCGATTTTTTTATCATACTGTTTTTCGTAATAATTTAAAGCATGTATGATTTGCCCTGCTGTCATATTTACGGTAATTTGAGGCTTTGTATTAGTCTCCTGACCAATAACTTTTCCTCTCATTAATTCAGGATTATTAGTCTGAAGCATTGGGTTTAAAACATAAGTATATAAACCATCTTTAACTTTTCCCCAATTAATACCTTCCGCGAGAACCGTTGAGCTAACAGTTAGAGTTAGTGCTAAAATAGCTAATTTAATTTTCATAAATATAAGTTAAGTTATTGGAAAAAAATGAAGTTATATTTTAATATTCAACTTTATATGTATGAAAATTCACCTTTAGTCTAGGAATATATCTACTAAATTATTTAAAAGTGAAATCGCTTAAATAAAATACAATATTATTAGAGTGAAATTTATTTTGTAACAACTGCTGTTTTTCTAAACATCCTGCTTTGAAAACTAGAGATATCAACTTTTATTTTCCGTATTTTCCTTTAATGTACACCTGTCCATAAATTAAAGGTTGTACATATGTCTTCATCCTCGGATATGACCAGTCAGCAGCGGATTGCCAAAGTCAGAACTGTGGTCATGCAGGCTGGCGAGGACCTGCGAGCACGATATCCCATCCTGAAACATCAAAATTTCATTGGTGCGAGTATTCTGACTTTTGCCTGGTCAGGCATGATTATATCTGCGTTGGCCTTTTATTATGGATATCTGACCGCATGGATCACCATTCCACTGATTGCCATATTTGCATCCTTAACACATGAATTGGAACATGATTTGATCCATTACATGTATTTCAAAAAAATGCCATGGGCACATCATTTAATGCTGGCTTTGGTATGGTTGGCACGTCCGAATACGATCAGTCCGTGGGCACGTCGTCGCCTGCATCTACATCATCATAAATATTCAGGGACTGAAAGTGACTTGGAAGAACGTGGTATCAGTAATGGTATGCCGTGGGGGACTCGACGTATTTTAGTGATCAGTGACCAGTTGATGTCAGTCTATCTGCGGCCATTTCAGATGTTCAAAATGATCCACCTGTTTCTGGAAAAGCAGCCTGAAAAAGAACGTAAAATTGCACAAATTTCACAGCTGCTTGGCTTTTTGCCTTTAAGTATTGTTTACTACGGTTTGTGTTATGTATTTGCAGTATTTCATATTTCCAATGCGATCGTACCCATGTTTGGTTATGAAATGCTGTGGTCACAAAGCATAATCGAGGCCATGCCATGGGTTAATTTAATGGCAGTCATTTGGGTGCTTCCCAACTTTATCCGTTCTTTTAGTTTACAGTTTGTCAGTTCAAATATGCATTATTACGGCGATATTGACCCGCGTGATGTAATCAAACAAACCCAAGTCTTGAACCCATGGTGGATGATGCCATTTCAGCTATTCTGCTTTAACTTTGGTGCAACACATGCGATCCATCATTTTGTCGTAAAAGAGCCATTTTATATCCGTCATATGACTGCCAAGACCGCACATAAAGTCATGAAAGAAGTAGGTGTGCGCTTTAATGATATTGGAACATTCCGTCGTTTAAATCGCTGGAATGAAATCAAAGCTAAGTAAAATAATAATGAAGTAAAATCCTGCTATAAGCGGGATTTTTTTATTTCTATACTTTAATTTTAATACAGAATTATTAAGAAGAATTTTAAGCGGTATATATTGATATTGTGTTTTAATTTTTTGATTATTAATTGTTTTTTATAATAATGGCGAATACTTTTTTAAAATACTACAGCCATTATTAGGGGACAAGGCATAGAAATGGATAGAAATATAAATATGTGAATATTCATAAAAAGTGACTATTAAGTTGTTACTTGAAGATTATAAACTGGGGTAAAATTAATCCTATCCTTATATAAATTAATCCATTATGTTGCTCAAAGCTGCTACGATTGCCTTAATACCTGCTCTAGTCATCCAGGGTAATCGCGTCAAGAAAAAAACGCTACGATTACCAGAACCTGCTGGGGAACGCGAAGGTTTGATTGGGCAAGGGAAACCTTTATCCATCCTGATTGTTGGAGATTCGGCAGCAGCCGGTGTCGGGGTAGATCATCAAGAAGACGCATTAACTGGGGCAATCTTAAGTCAGCTCCAGCAAGATTATCAGATTCGCTGGAAACTTCAGGCGAAAACGGGAGATGCGACTTCCAACGTCATTCGCGTATTAGAAAAAATTCCGGCTGAACACTATGATGTTGTAGTGACTTCAGTCGGTGTAAATGATGTTACCAAGCTGATACCCGCAGATGTGTGGATTAAAAAGCAGCAGAAACTTTATCAGGCGATTGAAAGTCGCTTTAGTCCTGAGTTAATTATCGCGGCCGGTGTTCCACCAATGAACATGTTCCCGGCTTTACCAAATCCATTAGCTTGGTTATTTGGTCATTATGCCAAAGCCATGAACTCTGAGCTGGAGAAATTTGTCAGCAAGAAAGCCAATATGCAGTGGATTGAGTACGATATCAAACAATATCAGGCACTCAATCTGGAAATGGCCAAAGACGGTTTTCACCCGAGTAAAGAAGTTTATACGCTTTGGGGACAGGAAGTTGCTACAAAAATCCGCCAAAAATTTTAGAATAGAATTTCTATACACTAATTTAGTGGAATTTTATGTCGGATATTGAAACCCATCCTCTAGAACCTTTTTTACCGGAAAATTCCAAACTTCTGATGATGGGCAGTTTTCCGCCACCAGAAACACGTTGGAAAATGCGTTTCTATTATCCAAATTATCAAAATGATATGTGGCGGATATTTGGTTTAATTTTCTTTCATAATAAAGATTACTTTCTGGATATTGCCAATAAGAATTTTCAGGAGATGCTGATTCGGGAATTTTTGCTGGAAAAAGGTATTGCGATTTTTGATACGGCGTATCAGATCCGGCGATTGAAAGGGAATGCTTCAGATAAATTTCTGGAAATTGTTACGCCAACTGACCTCAACAAACTGCTTGTTCAGATGCCTTTATGTCATAGCATTATGACCACAGGCGATAAAGCGACCGAAACCCTGATGCTATCCATGCCTGAAGGCACAGAAAAACCTGCTATCGGGCAGCCGAGTAAAGCACATTTTGCTGGACGTGAACTAAAACTCTATCGAATGCCATCATCATCACGAGCCTATCCATTGGCTTTGGAGAAAAAGGCGGAAGCCTATCGGCAATTGTTTAGAGATGCTGGACTGATTTAGGTTTTAGCAATAAAGGTGAATGCAATACTTATACTGTTTACGTTAAATCTATCTTGATTGAAGCACATATTTCATTTTGGGATTAAGAAAATAAAATGCATGCATATTTATAGTTAATTACCAACTAATAGTAAGTATTAAATCTATGTATCCGGCATCATTTGTGGATATTCCACCCATTTAAAACCATGCGCCTGAAAATCCCGAACATGGCTAAAGTCAGACCAGATCAGGCGGCTGCCTTTGGTCCATCTTAATAGTTTTATTCTACGATGGACCAGCTCCAGTTCAGTTTCAGTTGCAGGTCGCAGTTCACTGATTTCCGCATATAAACGTACTCCTGGATAACTGCTAAATTTACCGCTCATTAAAGATTTTAGCCAAAATGACTGGCTACTATTTACTGCTTGAATACACGCTTTCGAACTATGTGGAAGGTTCTGTTTCAGGCTGGTACAGTAGCGGTCAAAGAAAAAGCCTGTGGGTTTATATTCATGTAAAAATAAAGTGCCGATGGGACTGCTTGTAGGAAATCCATCAGAGGTGATTGTAGATACCGAGCAGTGCATGGCAGCACGCTGGGCATCAGCAAAGACATTCCGGATCTTAAGCCAATCTTGAGGCTGAATATTTACCATCATAAGGTTATCTTCATTTTTTATTATTTTCATTAACATAGCATAGAGCATATATAAAATTGCCGAGACATTACGACTTACCATTCATCTCTATAGAAATTTTAAAATAAAAAAGGCGATTGAATCGCCCTTAAATGTTTTAGTGATGGCTTTAAATATTAACCATCATATTCCACATAATCCCAAAGATTTAAACGAGATTTAATTTCACGACGAATATTCGGTAATAAAGGCAACAGCGTGCCATCGATCCATAAACTCAAAGCTTGTGAAGATAGTAATTGTTGCTGCTCATCAACCAGTTTCGCACCTTTGACGACGACCAAAGTTTCTTCATTGACTTCAGTTTCTACACCTTTAAAGAGCACCTGCAGATCATAGCCAGAATCCTGAATCAGCCATTCCATTTCAATCTGGATATTTTCATTGGACTGGATGATAACCTGACCTTCAATCACTTCTGTATCAGAAATACAATCATGCTCTACACGGATTTTGGCGAGAAACCATTCCTGAGCGGATAATTCTTGAAGGGTTTTGTTTGGTGTGAGGATATCACTTAACTTAAACTGGCGGCTTAAATCAAAAAATTGCATGGGAGTGTGGCGAAAAAACTTCGCATAAAACTGGAAAAGTGTAATTTTAAGGCAATCTAGAGCTGTGGTACAGATCATGACAGCATTGATCGAATAAACGTCTAAAACCTGCACGATTTTCAATTAATCCTAAAATTAACAATCTCTAAAATGAGGTGGAAATTCAATTTTGTCATCTGTTTGTCATTACATTGCCCATTCAGCCGGAAAAGTCGTGACCAAATGCATCATAAAACGCTGGAATCGGGTTGTTTCAGGATCATGGGTAAATTTTAAAATTTTTCCGTCTTTCTGTTGGTCCAGCCAGATAATTTCCCCTTTATCATTCAGCTTAAGTTGATAAGCAATACGTGGCAGATATTTATCTAACGATGCTGCAATTTCATTTTGAAGTTTCTCTGATTCGATCACCAGTCCGACTTCAGTATTCAGGCGTGCTGAACGGGGATCAAAGTTAAAAGAGCCGATAAAGACTTTGCCATCCGCATGGAAAAACTTGGCATGCAGGCTGGAGCTGTTTTTATTTTTAGCTGGAATCACATTACCTGTCATTTTTTCATACCAGGTACGTTCCCGACGTTCGATATAAGGTTTAAATTCCCAGATTTCTATACCATTTTTGAGCAATTGATTACGGTATTGCTGATAGTAGGCATGTACCACAGGCACATCATTCGCCAAAAATGAGTTAGTGACTACCCGAATTTTCAAGCCATTTCGGGCACGCTTGCTCAGATAATCTGTTCCCCATTGGGTGGGAACAAAATAGGAAGACACCAGGTCTAACTGATTTTTTGGTTCACCCATCAGATCTAACATCTGGGTATAGATGAAGTCTTCATCATTTATCGTGTGACGTGCTTTTCTGGGGGAATCGGCAACAAAGTGCGCACTGGCCCATTGCACAGGTTGTGACTGTAATTGTTTGGCAATTTGTTGCTCGGCAATATTGACGCGACGCTGGGTTTCCTTGGCATCCAAACGGGTTTGAGCAAATAATTTTCTTAATTCAACCAAATCATCCGGTTTAGACCTTTCCTCTAAGATCTGCTGGATATCATAACTCAGCGTATCATTCCAGAAGTCGATAAAAGACTGGTTGGCATCTGTGACCGCATTGCCGGCAAAGAAAATATCGACATCGGTAAACTGAAAATCATTGCTGGCTTCAAAATATTCACTGCTGATATTACGGCCACCGGTGACAGCCACACTGCCATCGGCAATGATCAATTTATTGTGCATACGGTGATTCACTTTCTTTAAACGCAGCCCATAATCTAGGGCGCGAAAGTGACGAAATTTATAAGGATTAAATAATTTGGTTTCGATATTAGGATGTTGGCTCAGCGCAAGCAGTTTATCATCCAGCTGAGTACCATTCTGGTCATCAATTAATAGCCGGACTTTAACTCCGCGATCGGCGGCATTCAGCAACTGGGACAATACCAGATTGCCAATAAAATCATCGTTCCAGATATAATATTGCAAATCAAGATGATGCTTGGCGTGATTGATTAGGTGTAGCCGTGCTGCAATACTCATGAAACCGTCATATAGCGGTAAATAAGCGGTTAAACCTTCCTGAACATTTTCCCGGGCTTCGGTTTTTTGAATCCAGTGCTGGGATTGTACCGGTGTAATTTTTGCTTTAGTCGATGTGTTTGGATCTAACTCACAGCCTGTCAAAAAAATGGATAAGCTAATAAAACTGATACAAAGTATTTTAGTTCGGTGAGTCATTGAGTTTCCATTAATTATTTGGCTTTATTCTTCCCATATTAAGGATGTTAATGGTTGAATCTCAGAATAGAAAGAGGTTACTGTTAGTCATCTGTTAAATCAGCAAACAAAGGATAGTTTTAAATGAAATCACGTGCAGCGGTAGCGTTCGGTCCAGGCGAGCCATTACAGATCGTTGAAGTTGATGTCGCACCACCGAAAGCTGGCGAAGTTCTGGTAAAAATTAGCCATACGGGCGTGTGTCATACTGATGCCTTCACTTTATCTGGTGAAGATCCTGAAGGTGTATTCCCGGCAATTCTGGGCCATGAAGGTGCAGGTGTGGTGGTTGAAGTAGGTGAAGGTGTCACCAGCTTAAAACCAGGTGATCACGTGATTCCTCTATATACTGCTGAATGTGGTGAATGTCTGTTCTGTAAATCTGGAAAAACTAACCTGTGTGTTGCTGTACGTGCGACTCAGGGTAAAGGGGTAATGCCGGATGGCACCACGCGTTTCTCTTATAATGGCGAGCCAATTTACCATTACATGGGCTGTTCAACATTCTCTGAATATACCGTGGTTGCTGAAGTTTCTCTGGCGAAAATCAATCCGGAAGCAAATCATGAACACGTTTGCTTATTAGGCTGTGGTGTCACTACAGGTATTGGTGCAGTACATAACACAGCAAAAGTACAGGAAGGCGATACGGTTGCAGTATTCGGTCTGGGTGGTATCGGGTTGGCAGTAGTACAAGGTGCCCGTCAAGCCAAAGCCAGCCGTATTATTGCAGTAGATACCAATGCTGACAAATTTGAACTGGCAAAACAGTTCGGTGCAACCGACTTTTTAAATCCAAAAGACTATGACAAGCCAATTCAGCAAGTCATTGTGGAAATGACAGGCTGGGGTGTAGATCATTCATTTGAATGTATCGGTAATGTCGACGTAATGCGTTCTGCACTGGAATGTGCACACCGTGGCTGGGGTCAATCAGTCATTATTGGTGTCGCTGGTGCAGGTAAAGAAATTTCGACCCGTCCATTCCAGCTCGTGACTGGTCGTAAATGGATGGGGACGGCATTTGGTGGCGTAAAAGGTCGTTCACAATTGCCAGGAATGGTTGAACAGGCCATGAAAGGTGATATCCAGCTGGAACCATTTGTAACCCATACCATGCCGCTTGAGCAGATTAACGAAGCATTTGATCTGATGCATGAAGGCAAGTCGATCCGTACAGTGATTCATTTTGACTAAGCGGATTAATTTTAAAAGACCGGTAAATACCGGTCTTTTTTATGTTTATTTATTTTAAATTGGATACATTTGCCTCTTAAACCCTCACAGAGCTTAACTGAATCCGCACAAGCCTTCTAAAGTCATTTTAGTTCAAAGCTTTATAGTGATGAAAGCATATTGATATGCGTTAAGAAAACCATTTTCAACAATAAGGATAAACTCTATGTCGAATGATAATTTTGATCGTGATTTAATCAAGAATTCTCCGAAAGAAGTACGTGATGATTTAAATGCCGATCCAATTACTGGTGAACCGGGTGCGCATCCGGTAGGTACAGGTGTCGGTGCTGCAGGCGGTGCAGCTGCAGGTGCAGCAATTGGTTCTGCTGCTGGTCCGGTTGGAACTGCTGTCGGTGGCGTAGTCGGTGCAGTGGTTGGCGGGTTAGCGGGTCATGGTGTAGGTGAAGTGGTAAACCCAACCGAAGAAGAAGCATATTGGCGTGAAAATTCATTAAATACGCCTTATTATACTGAAGCACGTACAAGTTATAGCGATCTGGATTATGATCGTGATTATCATACGGCGTATCAGGTCGGTTATGAAAATCGTGCCCATTATGATGCTAACACCCGTTTTGAAGATGCCGAATCCGATTTAAGAATCAAATGGGAACAGGTAAAAGGCGAGTCACGTTTGAACTGGGAGCAGGCTAAATATGCGATCCGCGATGCCTGGAACCGTGTTTCACGTTGATTCTGCTTTAATAATGAGTCACTGAATCTTGACAAGGTCTGAGGTAGCTTCAGATCTTGTCAAACTTTGGTATAGCTATGACAAATAGGTGGATTGATAAATAAAAATAGCCACACTAATAAATATTTTTTTTACAATTTTTACTTGTCAAATACTGATATACCGCGTATTTTAAATTTCATATTCACATTTTTATGAATTACATAACATGCTCAAGCAACCTGTAAACTTAAACGCTTATTATTATTTCTGGCAGTTTAGATGATTGCCTGAATGCGTTCGGGCAAGTAAAAGGTTGCCCACCCAGTTTATACCTGATCGGCAACCCTGATCAGGTTTTTTTATGCTTGTTATATTTACTAATTTTGGAGACAGCCATGACTTACTTTAACTATTCATACTTTAGCAACTTTTATTGGTTCTACTTTAACCAGTTGATGAACCTTAGCACACAGACACATAGACCCATAAAGCTCAAATAAAAGTTCGGACTGTATTGATCAGTCCAAAGGATGAAAGTCATGAATAGCGTTATTACATCACAACAACAGCAAACTGAAACTCTATTAAGCCTGCCGGCAGAATTGAAAGCACAATTGCCATTGTCTCCACAATTGGCTGAACAGATTGCCGGACAGCGACAAACCATACAGAACATTCTAGAGGGTAAAGATCACCGTCTGATGGTGATTACCGGACCATGCTCCATCCATGATGAAGCCTCCGCACTTGAATATGCAGAAAAATTAAAACAGTTACAGGCTCAAATTTCTGATCAGATTTTCCTGGTCATGCGAGCTTACATTGAAAAGCCTCGTACCACAGTCGGCTGGAAAGGTTTCCTATACGACCCTGCACTGGATGGTTCATCCAATATGCAGCTGGGTCTGCAAAAATCCCGCGAACTTTACCTGAACATTATTGGCATGGGCTTACCGATTGCTTCGGAGATCCTCAGTCCAATGGCGACGGCGTATTTTGATGATTTACTGGCGTGGGGTGCGATTGGTGCACGTACCAGTGAATCTCAGATCCACCGCGAAATTTCTAGCCAAATGCCATACAGCATCGGTTTCAAAAATGGCACTGATGGTTCGATTCAGATTGCTTTGGATGCGATTCAGTCAGCTTCTCATCCGCATCAGTTCCTGGGCATGAGCCAATCGGGTTTACCATGTATTTTAAATTCCAAAGGCAATCCAAAAGCCCATCTGATTCTGCGTGGATCAAATAGTGGTCCGAACTACCAGTTATCTGAAATCGAGAAAATCAAAGCCAAACATTCAGCGGAATTGCCAGCATTAGTGATTGACTGTAGCCATGGCAACAGTTCCAAAAATCCGATGTTACAACCGGAAGTTTTAGAGCAGATCGTGGCAGAACGCCTACAGACCAATGTTCGCGGTGTGATGCTGGAAAGTCATCTGGTTGATGGCAATCAGAAAATTTCAGATGGTATGGTTTACGGACAGTCGGTTACAGATGGATGTCTGGGCTGGACAAAAACCGAACAACTGTTGTTAAATATGACAGATTCACTGCGACTGGAAGGTTTAAAGCGTAGTGCTTAAATTTACGGTCATGCCTTTCCTCACACTGTTGGGGGAAAGGCATGAGTGAATGCTACTGAGAGGAAGACTGCTTATAAAGTTTCGATCAGCACCGTTACTATGTAGAACATACAGAATAATAATCATTAAAAATATATTTATAAATACATCAAAAAATAAGTGATTTCACAATAACAATAATTTTTCAGGATCTGCATCAAACCGTTTTATATCGCGCGATGGACATGATCTGAGGGACCTGGATATGTATACACCCGAATTGCTCGATGAAGCACGTAAATTTATGCACCATATGCTGACCAAAGTGGTTGAATATGGAGGTTCCGATCTTTTTATTACCGCAGATTTTCCACCAAGTATCAAACAGCAGGGCTTGATGAAACCTTTTGGTCAGCAAAAACTGGCAGCGGATAAAACCCGTTTGTTTGCCTATGCTTTAATGAATGAACGACAGATCAAGGAATTTGAATCAGTGATGGAATGCAATTTCGGTATCAGTGTACCGGGTGTATCACGCTTCCGGGTCAATGTCTTTCAGCAACAGCATAATGTTGGGATGGTAATCAGAACCATTACTACGGAGATTCCAAGCTTTCAGCAATTAGGACTACCAAACTCTTTGCAACAAGTGATTATGGAAAAACGTGGGCTGGTTCTGATTGTAGGTGCGACAGGTGTTGGTAAATCCACCACACTGGCAGCCATGATTGATCACCGCAATACCTATTCTGAAGGACATATTATTACCATGGAAGATCCGGTGGAATACGTGTATCAACATAAAAAGTCCATGATTACCCAACGTGAAATTGGCGTAGATTGTGTTTCTTGGCATAACGCGCTGATCAATACCATGCGTCAGGCACCGGATGTGATCGTGATTGGTGAAATCCGGGATACCGAAAGTATGGAGCATGCGATTGCCTTTGCTGAATCCGGTCATCTGTGTTTGGCCACCCTGCATTCTAATAATGCCGATCAGGCTTTAGACCGCATTATTAATTTCTTCCCGGAAGAACGCCGCAATCAGCTGTTAATGGATTTATCCGCCAATATGAAAGCTGTGATTTCGCAACGTTTGATCCGTATCGAGGATGGGCAAGGTCGTCGTGCTGCCGTTGAAATTTTATTGAATACGCCGCTGGTGTCTGATTTTATCCGTAAAGGAGATTTTTACGAGCTGAAAACTATTATGGCGCGTTCGCGTGAACTCGGCATGCAGACCTTTGATCAGGCATTATTTGATTTGTATAACCAGGGAATTATTTCTTATGACGAAGCTTTGCGTAATGCGGATTCAAGTAATGAAATGCGTTTGCAGATCAAATTAAAAAGCAGTCGCATCAATCCCGCTCTTCAGGAAGAAGGGAGTAGGATGACGATACTGGAACAATCCAAGGAAACTACACTTTCCAGAATCTGACCAGCATTTTGCTGAAATCAAGCTGCATTCAAATGCAGTTGAGTTGGATGATAAGTTTGTCCACGGTGGTTTAAAGATCACAACGCTTTAGCCATCAAGGCTTTTAATTTAATTTCCTTATTCAAAAAATAGTATAGAGCGGATTTATTTCGATGAGTTTCCAATTTACTTTCCTAAAATCTGAACTCTAATTTATCAGTAGTTATAACTATTAGATTTTAATTCCATTAAGATCATTTCCCTTTATTTTTATTTTCCTTGAATCAGGTCACAGAATTATTTGAAAAAATTATCTTTATAAATCAAATGTATTTGAGGCTTTTAAAAAAACGCTGCACAATAAAATCAAAATATATTGATATGAGTCTTTTTTTGAAGATTTATACCATTGTGCATTACAGAGGAAAATATGTTCACGGCAGAGTTATTAGAAGAAGCACGTAAGTTTATGCATCATATGCTGACCAAGGTCGTTGAATATGGTGGTTCAGACCTGTTCATTACCGCAGACTTTCCTCCGAGTATCAAGCATCAGGGATTAATGAAACCTTTTGGGCAACAGGAACTTACCCCAGAAAAAACCAAACTGTTTGCCTATGCACTGATGAACGAAAAGCAGCGTAAAGAATATGAAGCAGAACTGGAATGTAACTTTGCCATTACTGTACCGGGCGTTTCACGTTTCCGTGTCAACGTGTTCCAGCAGCAGCTCAATGTCGGTATGGTGATCCGGACCATCACTGCAGAAATTCCGAATTTCCAGAAGTTAAAATTGCCAGAGTCACTCAAGCATGTGATTATGGAAAAGCGCGGTCTGGTACTCGTCGTGGGCGGTACAGGTTCAGGTAAGTCGACTTCACTTGCTGCGATGATTGATTATCGTAATGAAAACTCAGCAGGCCATATTATCACCGTAGAAGACCCGGTGGAATATGTACATAAACATAAGAAGTCAATGATTACCCATCGCGAGGTCGGTGTAGATAGCCATTCCTGGCATAATGCCTTAAAAAATACCTTGCGTCAGGCACCCGATGTGATTCTGATTGGTGAAATCCGGGATACGGAAACCATGGAACATGCGATTGCCTTTGCCGAAACAGGGCATCTCTGTCTGGGGACACTGCATTCTAACAATGCCAACCAGACGCTCGACCGGATTATTAACTTCTTCCCGGAAGAACGCCGTAATCAGTTATTGATGGATCTGTCTTCCAATATGAAAGCGATTGTCTCTCAGCGTTTGGTCCGTACTGAAGATGGCAAGGGGCGTCGTGCCGCAGTCGAAATTATGCTGAATACACCATTGGTATCGGATCTGATTCTGAAAGGTGATTTCCATGAATTAAAAGCAATAATGGGTAAATCACGCGAACTTGGCATGCAGACTTTTGATCAGGCATTATTTGATCTTTATAATGAAGGTGCGATTTCTTATGAAGAAGCATTGCGTAATGCTGATTCGACCAATGAACTTCGTCTGCAAATCAAACTGAAAAGTACGCGTGCTAATCCAGCCATGAATAATACAGCCACCGCATTTAGTATGGTGGAAGAGAAAAAGCCGGACAATGAAACGGATGAAGATGCCAGTAGTACAGAACAAAGCTCATAAATATTAAGCATTTAAACTAAAAACCGACATGAAATAAGGTCGGTTTTTTATTGCTGGATTAAGCTATAACAGTTGTACGTTGAACCACGAATTTAAAATACAGCAGGCTCAAGGCTGTTAGAGCGGCACAAATAATAAAGGCGAAGCTAAAGCTCTGCTTGGTAATCATCATCCCAACGACTAATGAGCCAATGGCAATGCCAATGTCGTAGCAGGTATAGAAAGTCGAAGTAGCATAGCCAATCCGATGCTTGGGAGCACGTTGAATGGCGAGAGTTTGCAAGCAAGGTTGAGCACTGCCAAAACCCAATCCGATCAGTACGGCTGCCAGCATAAATCCAGTCAGGGTATGAATCTGACTTAAAACCAATAGCCCCAGACTAAAGGTAAGAACCGCAGGATAAATTACATATTGTGGACCTTTACGGTCATAAATTTTGCCAGTAATCGGGCGTAAGCTCATCATGGAAATGGCAAAAACCACAAAGAATAAGCCTGCGTACTGCATCAGATGAATTGAACTGGCAAAGGGGGCAATAAAGGACATGATGCTGGCATAAGAGAAGGATATCATCATGACCATTAAGGCAACAGTCAGGGATCTTCTCTCAACAAAATCACTTAAACCCAACTTGGTTTTTTCAGCTTCACTGTCTGGTTGTTTGACTTCTTGCACGGGAATTAGAAAGCAGAATATATAACCGATAAAGATCATGGCTACCAGTACAGCAGTCACCATGGTATAGCTTAAATAAGGAATAAGACTTAGGCCAATGAGGGGGCCGAGTACAATTCCGAGATTCACCGACATGGCATAATAACCCATGCCTTCGCCTCGGCGACTATCCGGAATAAACTGGTTTACCACAGGAACACAAACGGTAGTGAGGATACTAAACCAGACTCCATGGATTAAACGCAGGATATATAAACTGGTCATATTGCTAATAAATAAATAGCCAAGAGCAATAAAACAGAACATCGTCGCCGAGATAATTAAAGTACGGCGCTGTCCCAATTTATCAATAATCAAACCACTAAATGGGCGAATCAAGATCGCAGAAACCATGAATAGCGTCAGGGTTAATCCCGCTTGGGTTACACTGCCCCCAAGTTCTTTAAGAATATAAATCGGTAAAATCGTAGTTTGGGCAAAATAAAAAATAAACAAAAACAGATTATTTGCCAGACAAAGCAAAAAGGACTTTGTCCACAACGGCGTTACAGTTGCGTTCATCATGATCCAGAAATTTTAATGTGAAACGCTAGGCCAAAATTAGTATTTTTTTTATGGAACATGCTGAATGCGATATTCAGCAACAAAGCGCGTCACGAAGACTATATGGGAGATTATGTGAATAATACAATAAAAACCGACAAATGTGGGGTCATTTTAATATGTAAAAGGTCTTAAAAATTTAGGTATAAAAAAATCAGCCCGCAGGCTGATTCTTAAAACAGGTTAAATTAAAGGCCTGCTTCATATTCAGTATTGCTGAGCAGTTTTTCGACATCCGCGATATTATCTGGCTTGATTTTGTAAATCCAGCCTTTGCCATACGGGTCATCATTAATGAAATCCGGATCATCTTCCAGTGCCGGGTTAATTTCAACAACGATACCAGAAACAGGCGCATGGATATCTGACGCAGTTTTTACAGATTCGACAACACCTGCTTGCTGACCTGCGGTCACGTGTGAATCAAGATCTGGCGCTTCAACATAGACCAGGTCACCTAAAGCATCCTGTGCATGGTCAGAAATACCGGTCACCACAAGATCACCCTCAATGCGTACCCATTCATGTGTACTTGCGTACTTTAATTCTGAAGGATGATTCATTGATAACTCCTTAAATCGCTTAGGTTCATTTTTGACATGATTTATACATTCTTTTGCTGCAAAACAAAAGGCTTATAGATACGGATCTTTACGCCAGTTGCTTGGACTGCGACCACTCCAGCGTTTAAAGGCACGACTGAAGTTGGCGACATCACTATAACCGAGTTCATCGGCAATCTGTTCCAGAGTGAAGTCTGTTCGTGAAAGCAGGGAAGTTGCATGACGATAACGTACTTCATCGACCAGTGTCGAGAAAGAAGTGCCTTCTGCGGCCAGCTGACGTTTCAAGGTACGATCCGACATATGCAGACGGTCGGCGACTGCTTCAATACTAAGATAATGCTGTTCTGAATTGGTCAGAATATCCCGTACCCGCATGGCAATACGATGCCGTTCACCCAGTGCAGAAAGTTCTGCTTCACACTGGTTAATCGCAATCTGGCTGGCAATTGGGTCGGCATGCACCAGTTTATTCATCAGATAGTTTTTATCAAAGCTAAGTAACAGATGTGGCTGTTCAAAACGGAACTGATGCGTAGGGAATTTCACCATAAAGCGTTCAAAACCTTCCGGCTTTTTAAAATCGAAATCAATTTCTCCGGTTGCATCGCTGATCCCGGTAATGGCTTTAGCCATACTGATCAGACCGATCATCAGGGCGATTGAAATTTCAGTACGCAGCGGTTCCATCTGAATATCAGTTTGTAGCTGTACTGTGGCCTTGATCCCAAAGGTCGAGAAGAACAGTTGCAGGAAGGGCAAACGCAACTGAATAAAACGATTGGCCAGCACCAAAGCTTCGGTAATATTGTTTGCCGTCATGATGGCATAGCCAATAAAGCCATGAATAGAAATACGCATCTGTGTGCCGAGATGATAGCCCAAGGTCGGTTCACCCGTCAGCTTGAGTGCGTGTTTAACCATATCATTGGCAATGGCAGTCGGAATTCGGAACTCAGGGTCTGCCAGCTGTTCGCTGGTCAGTCCAAAAGGTTGGAATAGCGACTCATCGTTATAGCCCCAGCGGGAGATAACGTCGAGAAGCAAAAGACCATAAACACCCGGGATGCCTTGGTCTTGGCGTGGAACAATCATCTTCATGCGCGATCCGTTGCACTCAGTTAAATTTTTTCTATTTATGCGCCCATATTGGCATGAACTAGCCAGTTTTATCTTTAAAATTGTTGGACAAAATGCCGAGCCTTACCCAAACACTTCAAGCAGATTAGCCTGAAATGTGGGTAAAAATCAAACTAAACTGCTGTAAATTCTCGCTTAAATACCAGAATATTTGTGGTTGAATTAAACAGAACCTGATCTTGCTGGTTCAAGGCTTGGGTTTCATAGCGAACGATGCCACGATCAGGTTTACGTTTGGAAGGTTGAATATCAGTGATGGTCACAATCACCCGGATTTCATCATCAGGGCGGGTCGGGCAGGGCCAACGCACATGCGAATCCGCCCCAATCAGACCATAAGCAACCGGGAAACATTCGGTCCATAAACGCATGACCACTGCAGCAGTATGCCAGCCACTGGCGGCCAGACCCCGGAAGATCGGATGCTGTTCGGCCTGTTCCGTATCGACATGAAACGGTTGCGGGTCATAGGCATGAGCAAACTTTAGAATTTCGTCCTTACTCATGCGGTAAGAGCGACTTTTAAACTCATCACCAATCTTCAGGTCTTCCAGATATAACATGTTCTATCCTTGTTCTTTTGTGTCGTGTTCTATTAAAAATCCGCCAGTCTGACGTTGCCATAGATGCGCATAAATTCCATTCAATGCCACCAGTTCATCATGTGTGCCTTGCTCGACAATCTTACCCTGATCCAGCACAATCAACCGGTCCATTTGCGCAATAGTAGAAAGACGGTGAGCAATCGCAATCACGGTTTTACCTTTCATCAGCTCATCCAGACTGCTCTGAATTGCCGCTTCAACTTCTGAATCCAGTGCACTGGTTGCTTCATCCAGAATCAGAATAGGTGCATCTTTCAGAAAGACACGGGCAATCGCAATACGCTGACGCTGACCACCAGACAGCTTGACGCCACGCTCGCCAACATAGGCCTCATAACCACGCTTACCGCGCATATCGCTTAGTTGCGGAATGAATTCCTCTGCCTCAGCTTTACGCACCGCCTCAAACATTTCTTCATCTGTCGCATTCGGACGGCCATATTTTATATTTTCAGCCACACTACGATGTAACAGTGAAGTGTCCTGTGTCACCATGGCAATATTCTTGCGCAGGCTATCTTGAGTCACATCTTCAATATTTTGTCCATCGATTAAAATACGACCTTGGTCAATACGATAGAAATTCAGCAATAGCTGAATCAGGGTAGATTTACCGGCACCAGAACGACCCACCACACCGATTTTTTCACCTGGTCGTATGGTCAGGTTCAAACCATCAATCACATTTTTGTCATTATAGGCAAAGCAAACATTATCAAATTTGATTTCACCCTGTTTCAGTTCCAGTTCTTTGGCATCCGGCTTGTCCTGAATCGAAATTGATTTACCCAGAGTTCCCATGCCGTCCTGAATGGTTCCGACATTTTCAAACAATTGCGAGGTTTGCCACATCAGGAATTCGGCAATACTGTTCAGTTTCAGTACCATCGCCGTAGTTGCAGCAATAATGCCGAGCTGAGCCTGACCTTCCATCCATAACCAGATCGCTGTCCCTAATACACCGCCATAGAGTACGAGGCTCAGCAATAAAATACTGATTTCATACTGGGCCCCCAGTCGCATCTGTTTATAAACCGTTACCATAAACTCTTGCATGGATGCTTTGGCATACTGGCTTTCACGGCCTGCATGAGCAAAAAGTTTAACGGTCTGAATATTGGTATAGGCATCGGTCACACGGCCAGTCATTACCGCACGGGCATCGGCCTGTTCATGCGAGATTTTGCTGAGACGGGGAATGAAATAGCTGGCAGCACAGATAAACAGTAGCAGCCATACCATCAGTGGAATAATCAGATAAGCAGAAATTGAACCGAGTACGATGTTAATGGTAATGAAATAGATCACTACATAGGCCAGCATATCGCCGAGAATGACCCAAAATTCACGGATCGCCAGTGAAGTCTGCATGACCTTGGCAGATAAACGACCGGCAAAGTCATTGTGGAAGAAATCCAGGCTTTGCTTGAGCAGCAGATTATGGAAACGCCAGCGCAAACGCATCGGGAAATTACTGTATAAAATCTGGTGCTTGATCAAGGATTGCGCACTGGCAAAGAAGATATTGGCCAGCAGGACTATAGTGAGTAAAGTCAGGTTGGTCGCATGTTGCTCCAAAAAGGTGTCTGGCTGACTTTGGCTGAGCCAATTAACCAGATCGCCAATTTTAGCATACAGCAAGGCCTCGAAACTGGCTGCACCCGCAGTACAAAGGACAAGAATCAACAGATAACGGCGTACGCCATAAGCCGCTTGCCAGACAAAAGGGAAAAAACTGGTGGGCAAGGGTTGGTTCAGATTTTTGGTGGGATAGGGATCTACCAGCCGTTCAAGCCATCGAAACATTAGTGTGCTCTTTTCTCATGCATTTTGCTTTTCACGGATTATAAAGGATTCTGTTTTTATAAGGCTGAATTAAGGTGAAATTGCCACAAAATGATTAACTAAATCAAACTTTAGGTTGCAAAGCTTAAAACCTGGAAAAGTTAATTTCAGGTAAATAAATTTTAAAAAGACATTGATGAGATTACATGTCTAAATCAATAAAAAAAGCCTGAGATGACGTATCATTTCAGGCCTGGAGTAACTGCGTTGAAATTAAGTAATAATTGGCGAAGCAGGCGCTGTAAATACTTCCTTAAAATCGCTGCCTGAAGGTGCCTGATACACTTTCAGGCCAAATTCAGGAATAATTGCCAATACATGATCCATAATATCAGACTGAATATTCTCATATTCAGTCCACACCGTGGTATTGGTAAAGGCATAGATTTCTAGCGGTAAGCCTTCACTGGTCGGCTGTAATTGACGCACCATCAGAGAAAAGTCTTTAGTAATACCCGGATGCTGTTGCAGATAAAATTCCAGATAGGCACGGAACGTTCCTAAATTAGTTAAACGGCGCTGATTATATTGGGAATTATGCTGTAACTGCTGGTTGAATTTGACCAGTTCTTCAGTCTTGGTATTCAGGTAATGATCGAGCAGGATAAAGTTTTTGAGTTTGGTCTGTTCTTCCTCACTCATAAAATGCACGCTGCTTTGATCAATATGAATCGAACGTTTGATACGACGTGCACCAGCTTCCTGCATTCCTCGCCAGTTTTTAAAGGTATCCGTCACTAACTTATTGGTTGGAATAGTCGTAACGGTTTTGTCAAAGTTTTGCACGGTCACAGTATGTAATGACATATCAATTACATCACCATCCGCATTCAGTGAAGGCATTTCAATCCAGTCACCGATACGCACCATGTCATAAGAAGAAATCTGTACTGAAGCCACCAATGAAAGAATCGTGTTCTGAAACACCAGCATCAGCACGGCAGCCATCGCACCGAAACCCGCCAGCAAAGTAAACACATCCTTTTTCAGGAAGGTACCCAGAATCATCAATCCACAGACAATAAAAATCAGCAGTTTCACTAGCTGCAAATAGCCTTTAATCGGTTTATTGCGTGATTTGGGGTTGCGCTGATAAATCAGGTTAAAAATATTCAGCAATTCACCCAGTGCTAGGGCAATGGTTAGGAAAATAAAAGCCTGAGCGCCCATCTGTACAAAGGTCTGCACTTTATCTGACAAGTGTGGAACCGTGCTGATCCCATTCATAATCACAATGGCGGGTACAATATTGGCAATACGGCGAATTACACTGTGTTCCGCAAAGATCGTGTTGTTGGCAAAAGGTAATTTGGAAATCAGTTTACGAATTCCACGAACAACAACCTGTTTGGCAAACAGATTGGCGATAAAAGCCACCGCAATCACAATGCTTAAAGAAGACAGCATTTCCAGCCAAGGGTATTGATCTGCCCAATCTTGAATGTTCTGAATAAATCTAAACTGTTCCAACTGATCTTTCTCTTCAATGTAAAAATGCCATACAGTTTATAGGCTTAGAAATTATTTATTAACCTTGAATAACGTTTTAAAACATATCTGTCCCGTTACAGCATTTTGATCCTTCAATATTATGCTTATAAAAAGATACAAAAACGGATAGAGAAGCAGATCCTGCTTATTTAAAATTTGATTAACCAGCGGTCATCCTTATGACTTGTTGAAATGATCAGGAAAGTTTTAAAACTGTTAATTACATCAGATGAACAGGAGACTTTATCGGCATTTCATATCAGCTTCTAAGTAGCTCAGCTATGATAAAGATGAATATTAAAGATCACCCTCCTACAAAAATACAAAGGGTAGAATTATGCAAAAACAGTTAGCAATTGCTGGTCTAGCCTTAGCGCTGAATGCCTGCGGTGATGGGAATGATGATATTTTTAGAGGTGTAGATGGTTCATCTTCAAGCCGTTTGACAGGTGTTTATCTTGGCAGTTTTACAGATGAAAATTTGAATCCGCGCTCTATTCTGGGTGTGATCGAAAAAAACAGTAATTTCTGGTTATTGTATTCACTGCCCGCAGATAATGGTTATACCGGTATTATGCGTGGGCAGTTTTCTTTATCGGGCAATCGCTTTAGTGCGACCAACATTCGCGACTATAATTTTGCCTTCAATCAAACTGCTAGTGTAACCCTGAATGGTCATTATACGGCGGAAAAGAACCTGCAGGGAAACGTCAATAATACCAATAATCGGCCTTTTAACCTTATTTATAATACGGATTACAGCCGTGACAATACCAGTATATCCAGCCTGCAAGGGCACTATAGCGGTCGAACCACGACTTTAACCAATAATGTAATTACTACAGTCAATATAGACCGTAGCGGAGTGGTGACAGGAATTGTCGGCGATCAGGACAAATGTGCATTTGCAGGAAGAGTGAGTTCGGAAAACAATGCACCATATTTTAATATTCATCTGGTCTTAACAGGTTCTGCAAGTTCCGACTGTTTGAATGGGGCACAGCAAGTAGATGGGATATTGCTGAATCAGATTGATAGCCAGTCAATTTATATGATGGCCGAGAACAGCAATCAGCAGGATGCAATTCTGTTTATTGGACAGAAAACTCAAAATTGATCTCAGTTAGAAAGCTTTTTAAACAAAGCATCTGAGGGTGCTTTTTTACAGTCTAATGAAAATGAGTTTTGACTTTTTAAATTAAATCATTCATTTTAAAACCATAATTATTTTAAGTATTTAATAATATTTTTTATTAAAAATGCGGGAATAACATGACGATCTTTGTGGTGACCAGCCCGAAACGAGGGTCAGGTAAAAGTACCTTGGCGATGAATCTGACAGAATATCTGCGTCTTCAAGCCAGAACACTCTATATTGATACTGATGACGATAAGCAGAATTTTGAATGGGTGGCTTTGCATCGTACAGGTTTTGGCTTTGAACATATTTCCTTAAAAGACCATCCAGATGAGTTAATGCGGCGTGTAGAACAGATCAAAACTCAATATGATGATATCGTGATTGATATCGACGGGCATGATAGTTATGCATTGCGCTCGGTGTTAATGCGAGCAGATAAACTGATTATTCCTATGTCAGCAGAGGCTGAAGAGCAGGAGATGTATAGCCAGATGCTACAACTGGCCATCAGTGTTGCACAGTTTAATACCCAGTTAAAAGTCTATGGAATACTGATGCGTGTACCTCAGCAGATCGAAATCTCGCAAATTGAAGCAAATCAAAATTTGCTCAAAGGCATTCCTGGTGCACATTTTTTGAATACTATTATTTATGAGGATGAAGCCTTTGGTGATGCAAAGAATTTGGGCTGTAGCATCTGGGAACATTCACCAGCACAAGGGCAACGTTTTGATCAATTTATTCAGGAGCTAATGGCTGATACAGCACAGCCAGTTTGATTGTCTGCCTCGAAAAATTATGATAATAGAGCTTAAAAAAAGCTCCCGAAATAGGGAGCTTTTGGCTTTCATGGATTACCACATCAAATCATCCGGAATTACATATGCTGCATATGGATCTTCTTCATCGGTGGTCTGTTCATTCTTCTCGGAATTATTCACAATGATAAAGCCTTCCATTTTGGCATTGATACGATCCGCCAGCGCTTTAGGCAGGAAAGCATAGCTGTCATTTTCGCGGGCGATCACCAAACTGCCTGCAACCAGGGCATTATAAATTTGCTGATTCAGATAGACTTTCTTGATTTTAGAATCATCAATAAACTGATAGGAAATCTCACCATCAGTATCGCGAATTTTATGCTGATTGATCATTTGCATGATGGCAGCTTTGAGTTCTTTTTCCTGCAGCGCTGCCTTTTTCTCTTGTTCAATGGCCTGATCTTTTGCCAGTTTCTCCTGTTTGGCCTGTTCAATTTTCGCCTTGATTTCAGCTTCACTGCTATCACCAGTGCGCTTTTCATGAATGGCCTGCTTTGACAATTTTTTTGCTTTCTTATTATCGACCAGACCTGCCTTTAACAATTGTGCCTGTAGTGCGTTTTTAACCATGAGTATTTCCAGAGAATTAATGCTGTAAGCGTCGATAACGTAAATAAATGATCCAGTAAATCAGGCTTAGACTAAGGCTGAGTGCTGCCGGGATCAGGAATGCGTTTAATTTTAAATAAGGATAAATACAGCTGGCAAGAATACCGCCAATTAAAAATCCGATCAGGATCAGTAAATGCAGGATAGTCCGTCGAGATTCAACTTCCAGTCCACGCAACTTATAGCCTAACGACAGCCCAAGATCGGTTAATACACCAGATAAATGCGTAGTGCGGATAATCGTGCCTTTATAGTGACTGACCATGGCATTTTGCACACCCATCGCCACACAGGCCCACAGCAAGCCATAATGAGGAAAATATGGTAACAAGATCCAGCACAGGATAATAAAAAGAGCCACCAGACTAAGCGGATATCCATAACGGCGGCCTAGCTGAAAGTGGCTATTTCCCAAGATAAGACCGCTATACATTGAGCCAATGACATAACACGCAGTAACCAGGCACAGATAGAGAATCTGTTCAGGCTGCCATTGCACCAGTGCCATGGCCAGCATACTGATATTGCCGGTCATATGGGAAACGGATTGGTGCAGGAGAGTAACCAGACCGAGTACATTAATCATGCCGGCATTCACGGCAAGAAAAAATGCACCCAGTTGAACCCAGATGGGTAAACGCTGTAATGGCATAAGAACTCAACATCTATTGGCAAAATATTGAATTATCAATATAAGATCAATTAGATGCGCGGTCTACAGCTGTAGTAAATAAAACGTCAGTTGATGAGTTGAGTGCAGTTTCAGTTGAATCCTGCAATACGCTAATCACCATACCGATTGCAACGACCTGCATTGCGATATCAGAAGAAATACCAAACAGACCACATGCAACTGGAATCAGCAGCAATGAACCGCCGGCAACACCAGAGGCACCACAGGCAGAAACAGTTGCAACCACAGAAAGAATAATCATGGTGGTTAAATCAACATGAATGCCTAACGTATTTACCGCTGCAAGCGATAACACGGTAATGGTTACAGATGCACCCGCCATGTTAATGGCTGCACCCAGTGGAATGGCTACACTTGAAGTGGATTCAGACACACCTAAGCGTTTCGCCAGATCCAGATTTACCGGAATATTTGCAGCTGAGCTACGGGTAAAGAATGCAGTGATGCCACTTTCGCGCAAGCAGGTAAAGACTAGTGGATAAGGATTGGCACGTGTCACCAATGCAACCAGTAATGGATTCACCACCAGTGCTACGAAGGCCATCGTACCAAGCAATACTGCCAGCAAATGACCGTAGCTTTCTAAAGTTTCCAGACCCGCTTCGGCAAAAGTAACTGCTACCAGACCAAAAATACCGACAGGTGCAAAGCTAATTACCAGACGGATCACATGGTTAATGGCATTTGCTGCATCATTTAATACGGTTTTAGTGGTTTCAGATGCATGACGGAATGCAATGCCCAGTGCCACAGCCCAAGCCAGAATACCAATGAAATTTGCTTCAGCAATTGCAACCACCGGGTTCGCAACAAAGCTGAGCAGCAGATTTTTCAGGATTTCACTTAAACTGCCTGGTGGCTGTAAGTCACCTTGTGCAGCGACGTCCAGGAACAGCGTACTTGGAAACATGATGCTGGCAATTACAGCACTCACTGCGGCCAGGAACATGCCGATCGCATACATGTACATGATCGGGCGCATACGGGAGTTTCCTTGACCCACTTTAAAGTTAGCAATGGAAGCCAGAACTAAAATGAAAACGAGGACAGGAGCGACAGATTTAAGAGCTTTAATAAAAAGGTCGCCTAGCAGGCTGAGGTAGGGCGCATATTCTGGAAAAACCAGCGCGACACCAATACCAAGTATAATGGCAATGATGATTCGGGAGACTAAACTCATACGCGAAAGGGCAGAGAACATAAGGTTGCCTTGTGTAAATTACGAGGGCTAAATGCGGAAAAAATTTGCGTTATTTTATACTTAAAATTCTATGTGCTTAAAATATATTTTTAGTTTAAATATAAGTTTATGAAAATAAATGATAATTATAGAAAACTACCTGTATTTTTTTGCCTATAATTTAATCAAAATCAGGCTTTGGACAAAATTTTAAGATGAAAATGTATATCATATATTTATTATAGAAATGCTCTTAAAAAAGTGATCAATTTTGCTGATACTACGAGATGCCTTCAAAATTAATCACGTTGTTCCTGGAACAGTCAAATGAGTTAAATGGAATAATCTTTACTGTGATCATTAAACAGATCGGGGGAGAGATCCCGAATTGCCTGATAGTGCGTCAGATAAATCCGTCCACTGAGATGTTTAAGCAATTTGGATTCCTGTAAGCGATCCATGACTGGTCCTTTCACTTCAGCAAAGTGTAGACGAATATTGAGTTTGGACAGTTCTGTATTCAGATCTTCCAGCATTTCCAGAGCACTAAGGTCAATGGCACTGATACTGGAACAGTTCAAAATGACATGCTCAAGCTGTTCTTTACCACTGACTGCATTAATCAAAAAGCCCTTAAAGGCATTAGCGTTCAGGAAGCTTAGATTTTCATCAATACGCAAGGAAAGCACCTGATCTGAGGTCAGCACCTGATGGCGCTGCACATTGCGGAAATGCTGGGTGCCTTCAATCAGGCCGACTACTGCAATATGCGGACGGGAAATACGCCACAGCATCAGCACGAAGGTGGAAATAATGCCAATGATCAGACCTGTCGAGATATCAATCAGTACCACACCAAAGAAAGTTACCCACATGGCAATCCCGTCTGCTTTGGAATAGCGCCAGGCGTTCATAAAGGGCTGGAAATCAACCAGTTTCCAGATCGATACAATGATCGTGGCGGCAAGAATCGCCAGTGGCAGCTCTTCAAAGAAACCGGTAAAAAATAGGCTGACCAAAATAATCAGCAGGGAAGACAGTACACCCGCCATTGGCGTTCTGGCACCAGCATCCGCGTTGACCACAGTACGTGACAAGCTACCAGTAACTGGAAAGGCAGAACTGACTCCGGCACTAATATTGGCAATACCCAGTGCAATCAGTTCCTGGTTACTGTTCAGCTGGCTGCGTTGCTGTAATGCAGTCGCTTGCGCAATAGACAGCGATTCCACAAAACTGATCATCGCAATCATGGTCGCGCCTGGCAGCAAGGTGAGCACTAAATCCCAGTTCCAGTGTGGAAAACTTAAAGGTGGAAATCCGGAAGGAATTGCACCTACCGTTTTGATCCCTTGTGTTTGCAGATTTAGATACACCACAGCCAAAATACCTAAAGCGACTAGCATTAATGGTACAGCACGCACCAGAAAATCAGTCGATCCAATCCGGCTTTGTACAGACTGGGATTTCAGAATTTTTGGAAGATAGATCAGCAGGCCAATGGACAGCAGCCCAAAAACCAGACTTGGCCAGTGAATCAGATGGAGATATTCCAACAGGCTAAACACAAATTGCTGAAGATTATTGGCTTGTAATGGCACATCGACCAGAAACTTAAACTGTCCAACCGCAATCAGCAGCGCAGAAGCAATAATAAAACTCTGAATTACCGGATGGCTAATCAGCTGAATCAAAAAACCAAAACGCATTAAGCCTAATAATAGGGAAATGATTCCGACCATCAGCGCCAATAAAGTTGCTGCTTCGATATAGACGGGTGAACCGACTTCAAATAAAGGATTCAGCGTGGCGAAGGTCATCATGGAAATGATGGCCACAGGACCAATCGACAAGGTACTGCTACTACCTAGCATAGCGTACAGAATCATAGGCAGGATACTGGCATATAGCCCCATGATCGGCGGCAATCCAGCCAGCATGGCATACGCCATACCTTGCGGCACCAGCATGGCAACCACAATTAACGAAGCCAGCACGTCGGACTTGAATTTAACCGGACTATAGTGGCTTAACCATGACCAGGCCGGTAATAATTGCAGCAGTTTTGACTTCGAATTGGACATATAAAAGTCTAAATCACAAATATAGATATATTATGCACATTTTCTGCTAAGAAATCATGAATAAAAGTGGAGCTTGATCAACCCTCATATAAAAAATGACCTGACCAGTTCTTAGCAATGATTCTGTCTCAAAGAGATGATCTACATATTGAAGATCATCTCCAGTGCTAAGAGGAATGTTTAGACTCTAGATAAAATGCTTAAGCTTTTGCACAGTACAATTGATACAGCGTATTCAGGATGACCACCAGATTCTGATCTTTAATAGAATAGAAAATTTGCTTACCATCGCGGCGGGTACTGACCACATCACTTTTACGTAACATCATCAATTGCTGGGAAAGTGTAGGTTGCTGGATGTGGGTGAGATTTTCAATTTGGGAAACGTTGAGTTCCGCTTGGGAAAGATGACATAGGATGATGAGACGGTCAGTGTTTGCAAGAGATTTCAGGATGCCAACCACCTGATCAGCTGAATCACGCATGGTGGTGATTTCAAGATCGGTATTCATTCAGAATGTCCATAGAGATAAAATACAGCGCGAATGATTATAAAGGTCTGAATCCTTAAACATTTGGTAAAAATCACTTATTTTTATGGCTTTTTGTGAATTTAAATATCAATAAAAATTATATATTTGACATTAAATAATCAGTTATTTTTATTGTAAATTAATAACTTATACAACAGTTGGTTTGCCATAATAGAGTGCAGATTCCACTTTCTTCTACAAAATCTGAAAATACTTGTATGATGATAGTGCACTTCGAGCTAATAACATCAGGGATATACTAATGAGTACAGATGCAGCATTTCCTACGCCCAACAATCTGGGAATAGCGGTTTACAGTAACAATGCAGAAGCCATTGGCAATACACCTCTTGTGCGCATTAACCGTGCCATCACAGGCGGGGCAACTGTACTTGCGAAAGTTGAGAGCCGTAACCCGGCATTTTCGGTGAAATGCCGTATTGGTGCAGCGCTGATTGCAGATGCTGAAAAATCTGGCAAGTTAAAACCAGGCATGCACATCGTTGAACCAACCAGTGGCAATACCGGCATTGCACTGGCTTTCGTTGCTGCAGCAAAAGGCTATCCACTTACGCTGACCATGCCAGCCAGCATGAGTGTAGAGCGCCGTAAAGTGGTCAAAGCCTTTGGCGCTAACCTGATTTTGACTGAACCTGCGAAAGGCATGAAAGGTGCAGTAGATGAAGCGGTTCGTCTAGTGACTGAACAGCCTGAAACATATTTCTTGCCACAACAGTTTGAAAACCCCGCTAACCCGAAAATTCATGAAGAAACGACTGGCCCAGAAATCTGGGAAGCGACTGGCGGTAATGTTGATATTCTGGTTGCTGGTGTAGGAACTGGCGGTACCATTTCAGGTATTTCACGTTACTTCGAAAAAGTCCGTAACAAGCCGATCTATTCGGTTGCCGTTGAGCCAGCTGAGTCACCAATTATTGCTCAGGCGAAACGTGGTGAATCATTGACGCCTGGACCACATAAAATCCAGGGGATCGGTGCGAACTTTATTCCTGGTAACCTTGATCTTGATCTGGTAGATGAAGTCATTGCGATTGACAGTACTACGGCAGTGGAATGGGCACGTAAAACGGCATCGCAAGAAGGTATTTTAGTGGGTATATCAAGTGGTGCTGCGATGGCTGCGGCTGCACAACTTGCAGCACGTCCTGAAAATTCAGGTAAAAACATTGTGGTAATTTTGCCAGATGGTGGTGAACGTTACCTGTCATCGATATTGTTTGAAGATATTTCTGCAGAATAATTTTCAGCAAGTATTTGGCAATACGTTAAAAGCCCGGGTTTATGATCCGGGCTTTTTTATTTTCACATAAAGACTTGACCTTCCAACTATGGGAAGGTTTAAGCTATAAGCTAGATTCAAACCACCAATAAAATGAAGGAGATGTGCCATGCAGGAACTGTCGAATACTCGACTGTATCAAACGACTGTACAGATTGAAGGCATGACCTGTGCTTCTTGCGTGGCACGGGTAGAAAAGGCTTTAAAGAAAATTGAAGGCGTAGTTTCGGCTCATGTCAATCTATCTACGGAAAAGGCATCGATTAGTGCCGATCATGTGATTCCCTGTGCCGAGATTATCCAGAAAATAGAGCGTGCTGGCTTTAAGGTGGTACAACAGAAATTCGAACTGGATATTGAAGGCATGAGCTGTGCCTCTTGTACTGCCCGAATTGAAAAAGCCCTCAAAAAAATTCCAGAAGTGCTGGAAGCCAATGTGAATCTGTCTACCGAAAAGGCTTATGTCACTGCAGTCAGTTCTTTACAGCAACAGGTCTTGGTCAAAGCCATTCAGAAAGCCGGTTTTGATGTCAAAGCAGATCAGCTTGAACTAAATATTGAAGGGATGACTTGTGCATCCTGCGTCGCTCGGGTGGAAAAAGCACTCAATAAAGTGGAAGGCGTCACTGCGGCCAGTGTCAATCTGGCCACTGAAACGGCACAGGTTTCTGGTTCAAACCTGAATATTGCTAATCTGATCCAAGCGGTTAAAAAAGCCGGTTATGAGGCACAGCTAAAAACTGCAAAAGTGAATTTCACCGAGCAGCAGAATTTCCAGCATAAAAAAGCTGAAGAAACAGCTTCATTGTATCGTGATCTTTGGATTGCCCTGGCGCTGGCATTACCGGTATTTATTCTGGAAATGGGATCACATCTGCTTCCGTCCTTCCATCATTTTGTTGTGCATAATATTGGTACGCAGAACAGCTGGTATATCCAGTTTGTACTGACCACTTTGGTATTATTGTTTCCGGGGCGGCGTTTCTACCAGCATGGGATTCCAGCTTTACTGCGACTGGCACCTGATATGAACTCGCTGGTAACGGTGGGTACATTGGCAGCATATCTGTTTTCCGTTATCGCAACATTCTTCCCATTTTTATTGCCGCAAGCCACCGTACATGTCTATTTTGAAGCGGCAGCGGTCATTATTGCCTTGATCCTGTTAGGTCGCTACCTGGAAGCACGTGCCAAAGGCAAAACCTCACAGGCGATTCAATACCTGATTGGCCTGCAGCCTAAAACCGCACGTGTCTTACAGGATGGACAATGGCTGGACCTGCCCATTTCCGAAGTCCAGCAGGATATGATCATCGAAATTCGCCCGGGTGAAAAAGTCGCAGTAGATGGTGTAGTGACTTCCGGTCATAGCTATGTCGATGAAGCGATGGTGACGGGTGAACCGGTGCCTGTGGCCAAAAATACTGATGATAGAGTGGTTGGCGGCACTATTAACCAGAATGGAACCTTGCAAATCCGTGCGACCGCCGTGGGTGAAGATTCAGTACTGGCGCAGATCATTAAAATGGTCGAGCAGGCGCAAGGTGCCAAACTGCCGATTCAGGCAGCTGTAGATAAAGTTACCTTATGGTTTGTGCCTGCGGTAATGGGTCTGGCTTTATTGACCTTTATAGTCTGGTTCCTGCTTGGTCCTGAGCCACAATTGAGTTATGCACTGGTTAATGCCGTGGCAGTTCTGATTATTGCCTGTCCATGTGCCATGGGCCTGGCAACACCGACCTCGATTATGGTCGGTACCGGTCGTGCGGCAGAAATGGGGGTGCTGTTCCGTAAAGGCGAAGCTCTACAGTTATTGCAGCAAACTAAAGTTGTGGCAGTCGATAAAACCGGAACACTGACAGAAGGAAAACCTGTCATGACTGATTTTCAGGTGCTAGAAGGTTTTAATGAACAGCAGGTTTTGCAACTGATCGCCTCGGTAGAAGCCAAGTCTGAACATCCGATTGCCTATGCGATTGTGCAGGCAGCAAAAGAGCAGCAGATCGAATTAATCGAAGTAAGTGAATTTGATTCGATTACTGGTGCCGGGATCAAAGCACAGATCAATAATCAGGATATCCAGATTGGTGCTGAACGATTGATGCAACAGCTGGGTTTAAATACCGAGCACTTTGCTGGAATAGCCTCTAAATTGGGACAAGAAGGCAAGACACCGCTGTATGCAGCGCTCGATGGAAAACTGGCAGCCATTATTGCTGTAGCTGATCCGATTAAAGATACCAGCTTTAAAGCCATTGAAGAATTGCATCGTCAAGGTCTGAAAGTCGCAATGATTACGGGTGATAACCCACATACGGCGAATGCGGTAGCACAACAACTCAAGATCGATCATGTGATTGCTGAAGTCTTACCTCATGAAAAAGTCGATGCCGTAAAAATGCTGCAAAAAGAGCATGGCATCGTAACCTTTGTGGGTGATGGTATTAACGATGCACCGGCTCTCGCGCAGGCAGATGTCGGCATAGCGATTGGTACGGGAACTGATGTTGCAATTGAAGCAGCAGATGTAGTACTGATGTCTGGTAATATGCAGCATGTCGCCACCGGCATTGGCATCAGTCAGGCCACCATCAAGAATATTCGACAGAACCTGTTCTGGGCCTTTGTCTATAATATTGCATTGATCCCAATTGCTGCGGGTATCCTGTATCCATTCTTTGGCATCCTGCTTTCGCCAATGTTTGCCGCAGGTGCAATGGCTTTGTCATCAGTATTTGTTGTCAGCAATGCCTTGCGTTTAAAGCTATATCAGCCACTATCAGCACAGGAGTAAATCAGTGAATATTGGACAAGCCGCCAAACGATCCGGTATCTCGGCCAAAATGATTCGCTATTATGAAGAGATTGGTCTGTTACCTGCGCCGAAACGCAGTGAAAGTGGCTATCGTGACTATAGCGATTCTGATATCCGTATGCTCGATTTTATCCAGCATGCACGCGAGCTGGGATTTTCCTCGGAACAGATGAAAGAGCTGTTAAGGTTATGGCAGAATGAAGTGCGGCAGAGCAGTGAAGTTAAACAGCTGGCACAAAAACATATCACTATACTGGAACAGAAAATTCAGGATATGCAGGCCATGGTCAAAATTTTGAAGCAATCGGTCGCGCGTTGTGCTGGTGATGAGCGTGCCGATTGTGCAATTTTAAAAGATATCGAGCAGGGACTGGATACAAATCCACCCTCCAGCCATCACTCAACTTCAAGTTAGAATAAATCATTCCTAAGGAGATAAGCGCATGAAATTTCGTATTGAAAATATGACCTGTGGCGGTTGTGCACGTAGTGTTACTGCAACCATCAAGGATCTGGATGAACATGCACGTGTTGAAATCGACGTAGAGAAAAA
This sequence comes from Acinetobacter sp. UBA3461, assembly GCF_002381195.1. Lineage (NCBI taxonomy): Bacteria > Pseudomonadati > Pseudomonadota > Gammaproteobacteria > Moraxellales > Moraxellaceae > Acinetobacter > Acinetobacter sp. UBA3461. Next base: position 67,570 of record NZ_DFRO01000025.1, read on the forward strand.
GCTGGTTGAAGTAGAAACTGGCGTACATCAGGATGAAATCGTTGCTGCACTGACTGAAGACGGTTTTCCACCTGTAGCAGTATAAGTAGCGCTACGAAAGCAAGCCTGACCTGTGTGTCGGGCTTTTTTATACAGAGGTATTGTTGGGTGCAATCATCAAGGCTTGATTGACATAGAGTTCAATCAATCGTTCACGAGAACCGATAGCTTTTTGATAGCTGGTTGAATTCAGTAACAAGGAAGCGCCATAGGTCACTGTCCAGATAAAAGACAGATAATCCCGGATCGACATGCTACTGTTATTGGCATCCAGATATTCACGAGTAAGGTCACGGATACTCAGAATCCGTTCTTCACGAACCTGATACAGTTCCTGAAACAGTTCTTTCAGACCTTTTTCAGTATTGGTCAGGCGCTCCTCAATCATATGCAGTAAAATGGTTCGATTGGAATTGTGCAAATGATAAAGCATATATTCCGATACATAAGTCCGGAAGTCAGTATTAAAACGTTTGGAAATCTCTAGAAGACGCTGTTCATTTAAAATAATCAGTTCCAGATATAACTGGTTTTTGCTTTTAAAATGCTTATAAATGGTCCCCTTGGCAATATCCATTTCACTGGCAAGCTCATTCAGCGTAATGTCTTCGTTATTATCCAGAAGCAGGTTCTCGGCCATGCTCAGAATTTTTTCTTTACGCAGAAGAAAGTTCTGTTGTCTTACACTACTCATCTTATCTTTACTAACGTGTCGAAAAAGAACAATAACAGCCTAATTATTTTCAGATTAAATGAATATCAAACTATGGTCGTGCATGGTAATAAAATTGTCTGATAATTGATCATTTACTGGCTAAATTCATGAAAATGACCAGGATCTGGTGGCTAAACGGCAATGTAGAAGATAATTCTCATTGTTTTAGAACTTGACGGGGCAGCGATTTTAGCCGGGTAATTTTGAATCAGCTTCTTTAAATGCTTTGTCCAGTACATGACTATGAATAAAGCGCAACTTGTTTTTTACTACTTCGGTAAGCGTAAATGGATAGGCATCTTCCAGTCCCATGCTACGATTCAGGGCGTTCAGGTTAAACGTTAAAGTGATCCAGTTATCCAGAATGTGTTCAATGTCTTTGCCGCCAATCGGGCATTCATTAAAGGACATGCTGGCCAAGGTTTTACCATTTCCATCAACACGCAGGCCACCATAAAAAGCGGTTTCCAGAGTGTCCATAATATGCAGATAATGCGCCCAAGTTTCAGCCCAATCTTCCCATGGGTGTGCCGTCGCATAGGTGCTGATATATTTTTCTTGCCAATTTTCTGGCGCACCTTCTTCATAATGGCGCTGCAGCGCAGTAGCATAATGCTGACGTTCATCGCCAAAATAAAGTCTAAATTCTTCAATCAGTTCTGGATGAAGATGCTGCATGATACTGAAATAAAAATGCCCACTTTCATGGCGGAAGTGACCCAAAAGAGTGCGATAATTTTCACCCATATCAATACGCGTGGTTTCCCGATACACCACATCTGCTTCAATGGCATTCATGGTGATCAGGCCATTGGCATGCCCGGTTAACACTGGCTTACCATCCATAGGCAATAAAAAGTGAAAACGCAGACCAAACACATCATCATCTGTACGTTTTGGACGCGGCATCATATTCATGCGCTGGGTAAGATATAAAAAGCGCCGTTTGGCCTCTTCAAGCCGTCGCCAGTAGGTAATAACGTCGGGATCATCCAGATTGGGAATGATATGGGTCAGCTGACAGGACTCGCAGTAGTCCTCATCGCAATCGCCCGGAATCATCCAGTTACAGACCTGATAATGGGTATAGTTATAGCAAGGCTTATAGTGCGTGGCACGATATTCTGATTTCAGCGGAATCCACTCATCTTCACTGATTTTTTCAAAAGTGCACATGTCCTTTTCCGATGCGATATAACCAATCGGAGATTTGCAGTGATGGCATTCAGTAGAATAAAAAAAGATCTGATGCTCACATTTTGGACATTCAAAATATTTCATTTTCACTCCGTGAAAAGCGTGGAACCGCTAAGCCCGAGTAATTTTACTTAAATCCAGTTGCTAGCATATCATTTAAATAAAATTAAATAATTCAGATAATTAAGTCAAACTAACTAAATTATTAACTCAGCTGGCTGCTCTTATATTTTAGCCGCAATTGAAGATAGGTGAAATGTCATTCGTAATTTTTATGTAAGAAAATTGAATCCAATATCTTGGCACGATAAATGCTTTATTTTGATGCAATATTTTCTGTTTTTTGATCAATTGTTCCGCTTTGGAACGTGATGAATCAAATTGATGCATATAGGGCCAAGATGAAGATTTTTACCCAACGTCTGGAAGATGCCAGTCACTCTACTAATATTGAAAGCATTGAACTCAGCTTTGATACGCGTCAAAAAAGCCGTTTCCGCGCTATGCTAAAAAATGGCACCGATATTGGTGCAGATCTGCCACGTACCGGGATTTTACGTAGTGGTTCAGTCATCGCCACCGATCATGGTGAATTGCTGCGTGTTAATGCCAAGCCAGAAACCTTGATGCAGGTCACTGCAGATCATGAATTTGATCTTTTAAAGGCAGCCTATCACCTGGGTAATCGTCATGTGCCACTGATGCTGACCCCAACGGCACTGTATTTTGAACCGGATCATGTGCTGGCTGAAATGGTCGAAGGTTTAGGTTTACATGTAGATACCGTACAACATCCGTTTGAACCAGAGAGTGGTGCGTATGCACAGCATCAGCATGATCACCGTTTAAGTCCAATCAAGTCACTGCATCATGTCGCACATTAAGGCTTCTCAATTACTCAGCCTGCTAACCCTGTCTTCGACGGCACTACCGGTCGGCGCTTACTGCTATTCACAAGGGGTTGAAAGCGCGATTGATACCGGCTTGATTCATGACGAAGCTTCCAGCATTGCCTACTTTAATGAAGTGTTGGAAATGCTATTGTTGCGGTTCGAACTGCCGATTTTAAAACGTTTAATGCAAAGCTATGACGATGAAATCATATTTCAACATTGGGCTGAAATTTACAGGGCAAGCCGTGAAAGTAAGGAATTACTGGCAGAATCCCAGCAGCTGGCATTTTCACTGAATGCCTGGATTCGTGATGTACTCAAGCGACCAGTAAAAGTCAAAAAACAGTATGGCTACGTTCCAGTCTATGCCCAGTTGTGTGGCGAATTGCATTTAGAAGTCGATGATGTTCTGACTGCTTATGCATTTGCTGTTCTGGAAAATCAGGTATTAGCTGCTGTGAAAACAGTGCCTTTGGGGCAAATGAGTGGCCAACGGATTCTCTGGCATCTGCATGGAGAAATTCCGGCACTTATCGAGCGTGCCATTAACCTGAGTGATGATGAGATGAGTAGCGCTTTGCCGAATTACGCCATGCTGAGTATGCGCCATGAAAATCAATATTCCCGTTTATTTAGATCTTAAAAATTAAAGGAAAAATTATGTCAGAACGTAGTCCATTACGCGTTGGAATCGGTGGCCCAGTGGGTTCAGGTAAAACTGCTTTAACCCTGAATTTGTGTCAGGCCTTGCGAAATAAATACAACATGGCCGTGGTCACCAATGACATTTATACCAAGGAAGATTCGAACTTCCTGACCCGTAATGAAGCGATGTCGCCTGACCGTATTGTTGGTGTTGAAACTGGTGGCTGTCCACATACTGCGATTCGTGAAGATGCCTCGATTAACCTCGCTGCAATTGATGACCTGTGTGAAAAGTTTGATGGACTGGAGCTGATCATTATTGAAAGTGGTGGCGACAACTTAGCCGCGACATTTAGCCCAGAACTTTCAGACTTAACGCTTTATGTGATTGATGTTGCAGGTGGTGAAAAGATTCCACGTAAAGGTGGCCCGGGTATTACCAAATCGGACTTACTGATCATTAATAAAACCGACCTAGCACCGATGGTGGGTGCAAATCTGGATGTTATGGATCAAGACGCAAAACGTATGCGTGGCGAGAAACCATTTTTATTTTCCAATATGAAAACCAAAGATGGTCTTGAGCAAATTATTGAATTTATCGAAAAACAAGGTCTGTTTAAGGCATAGGTTAGTTAGTCAGGATAAGTGCACAACGAAATGAATAGCGTGGTAGAAGCAGAACGCGGCTCAGCAGCAAAACTCTGGTTTGCACGTTTGCAACTGGGTTTTGAGGCAGATTGCAGTAATGGACGAACCATTCTGCAGCATCGCAAACATGAGGGTCCGGTTCGTGTGCAAAAAATGCTGTGGCCTGAAAAAACCGGAGTCTGTCATGCAATTATTGTACATCCACCTGCCGGAATTGCCGGAGGAGATCACCTGAGTTTCGATATGCGCGTCGGAGCAAATGCGCACGGACTGGTGACCACACCAGGTGCAGGTAAATGGTACAAGACCAATCTGAAACAGGCCTATCAGCATATTGATATTCGTGTGGAAGAAAAGGGGATTTTTGAATGGCTGCCGCAGGAAACCATGCTATTTGATGGTGCCAATGCACATGCGTCCACCACCATTCATTTAGATCAAACTGCCAGTTTTATTGGCTGGGATATGCTGGTAATTGGCCGTCAGGCAAGATACGAGCAGTTTGAGCAGGGCGGTTATCGCAGCCGTTTTCTACTGTATCGCGGTTCAAAGCTATTGGT
>NZ_DFRO01000025.1:72519-107829 GCF_002381195.1 Acinetobacter sp. UBA3461
AGTCTATGGGCTGTACCGCCTGAAAAATATCGTGCAAGTTTTTATCTGGATGAGCACATCGACCTGATTCGTGAACTCATCATGCGTATGGATTTGCCGGTGACATTAACGCTACTCGATGATGTGCTGACGGCGCGTTATCTCGGAGATGACGTGCGCCAGTGTCATGATGCACTTGCTGCGATTCGTGCACGACTGCGTCGTTACTGGTTTGGATTAGATGAAGAGTTTCCGAGGATTTGGCGGACATAATCCCTCCTTGCGTAGCCGTGCTACTCACCCTTTAAAAAGGGAGGAGAAAAGCCCCTCTTTCATAAAGAGGGATTGGGGAGATTTATAGAAATGGATTTAGGACAATTTTATTAATCCCTCCTTGTGAAGCAGTGCTTCTCATCTCCCAAAGGGAGAAGGAGTTTTTACATACAGGTGAATTTCCCTCTCCTATAAGGAGAGGGTTAGGGAGAGGTTTCTATAACGTGCACACATTTTGCATTAAAAATATTGAAGAAATAGGAAATAGACATGGAACTAAATCCGACTGAAAAAGACAAAATGCTGATTTTTACTGCAGGACTAGTGGCAGAGCGCCGTAAGGCACGCGGGCTAAAATTGAATTACCCGGAAGCCATTGCCTTTATTTCTGCTGCTTTACTGGAAGGTGCACGTGATGGTATGACAGTTAGCGAACTGATGCATTACGGCACGACTTTACTGACCCGTGATGATGTCATGGACGGCATTGCTGAAATGATTGCCGAAGTTCAGGTTGAAGCGACCTTTCCTGATGGCTCTAAGCTCGTCACTGTGCATCAACCGATTGTCTAGGAGCATCATATGATTCCAGGTGAAATTTTTACGCCAGATACTGATATTGAAATGAATGTGGGCAGACAAACCTTAAAAATGACTGTGGCCAATGCGGGTGATCGTCCGATTCAGGTGGGTTCACATTTTCATTTTGCCGAGGCCAATGATGCTTTGCAATTTGACCGCGAAAAAGCCCATGGCTATCGCTTAAATATTGCAGCAGGAACAGCCGTTCGATTTGAGCCTGGACAAAGCCGTAATATTGAATTGGTGGCTTTAGCCGGTAAGCGCGAAGTGTATGGCTTTGCAGGTCGGGTCATGGGCAAGTTGGACTAAAGGAATACTTATAAAATGAAAATGTCACGCCGCGCTTATGCGGAAATGTTTGGTCCAACAGTTGGCGATCGTGTTCGTTTAGCCGACACCGAACTGTTTATTGAAGTGGAACAAGACCTCACTACCTATGGGGAAGAGGTCAAATTTGGTGGCGGTAAAGTCATTCGTGATGGAATGGGGCAATCTCAGCTTTTAGCCGATGACGTTGCTGATACTGTGATTACCAATGCGCTGATTGTCGATTGGTGGGGTATTGTCAAAGCAGATGTTGGTTTGAAAAATGGCCGCATCTGGAAAATTGGTAAAGCAGGCAACCCTGATATTCAGCCTGATATTACTATTCCATTGGGTGCAGCCACTGAAGTGATTGCAGGTGAGGGGCAGATTTTAACAGCAGGTGGTGTCGATACCCATATTCACTGGATTTGCCCGCAACAGGTGGAAACGGCATTGATGTCAGGTGTGACCACCATGATTGGCGGTGGTACAGGACCTGCGGCAGGCACATCAGCAACCACAGTGACACCGGGGCCGTGGCATATCTCGACTATGCTACAAGCCATTGATGATTTACCCATGAATATTGGTTTATTGGGCAAAGGTAATTTAAGTCAACCTGAACCGATAACCGAGCAAATTAAAGCGGGTGTGGTCGGTTTAAAGCTGCATGAAGATTGGGGTTCAACGCCAGCAGCTATTGATAACTGCTTAACCGTCGCAGATCAGTATGATGTACAGGTGGCGATTCATACAGACACACTAAATGAAAGCGGCTTTCTAGAAGAAACTTTGGCAGCATTTAAAAACCGTACTATTCATACCTACCATACCGAAGGCGCTGGTGGCGGACATGCGCCTGATATTTTAAAAGCTATTGGTCAGCCGAACGTATTACCATCTTCGACCAACCCAACCCGTCCATATACCATCAATACGATTGATGAACATTTGGATATGTTGATGGTGTGCCATCATTTAGACCCTGCAATTTCTGAAGATGTGGCATTTGCGGAAAGTCGTATTCGCCGTGAAACCATTGCTGCGGAAGATATTTTGCAGGACTTGGGGGCAATTGCGATGATGTCATCGGACTCGCAAGCAATGGGGCGTGTCGGTGAAGTCGTGATTCGCACATGGCAAACGGCACATAAAATGAAAGTGCAGCGTGGGCCTTTAGAGGGTGACAATGCCACGCATGATAATAATCGTGTAAAGCGTTATATCGCCAAATATACGATTAACCCTGCCATTACGCATGGTTTGAGTCATGAAATTGGTTCGGTGGAAGTAGGTAAACTTGCCGATTTAATCTTATGGAAGCCTGCATTTTTTGGCGTTAAACCGTCGATGATTATTAAAGGTGGGATGATTGCAGCTGCGCCAATGGGCGATATTAACGCGTCCATTCCAACACCTCAGCCTGTGCATTATCGTCCGATGTTCGGTGCCAATGCGCGTGGTGTGCATAACACCTGTATTACCTTCTTATCGCAAGTGGCGATAGAGGCATGTGTGCATGAAAAGCTCGGTCTGAAAAAGTTGATTAGTCCGTGTAAAGGCACACGGGATATTCAGAAAAAAGATATGAAGTTGAATACTTACTGTCCTGTGATGGAAGTTGACCCGGAGATTTATGAAGTTCGGGCAGATGGGAAATTGTTGACTTGTGAACCCGCGGAAGTACTGCCGATGGCGCAAAGGTATTTCTTGTTTTGATATAAAAAGCCCCAAAAATTGGGGCTTTTAATTTATAGTTAAATTATTTACTTAAATAAAAATAAGAGGCAATTGTGGGATTTTCTTTACAAAGTAATGATTTTACTAGTGCAATCAATCGTATCCAAGCAGTAATTAGCAAAGCTATGGAATCATCTGATCCGATTCTTAAAGATTGGGCTCAAAACCTTTTGAGAGTTGATTTTGTATTTAATAATGAATCCATAGAGCAACTAGAAAATAACTTACATGAAACTAAGAAATGGAATTTATTTAATTTAGTCGACGCATATGCTGATAATAAAAATAATGATTTAGAACTATTGAAAGTAACTACGATCATTGTTTTTATTTATTTTCAAGAAGCATATTTTAGATTAGGTGAATATAGTGAAAATATAGTTTTTAATAAGTTTAAGGATAAAGTTTATGATTTAAAAAAAGAAGAATATCAAAAATATAAAATATACTTTGATTATTTAGATGAATTACCATACAGAATTTGCAAAGAGATATATAGTGATACGAGATTAAATGAAATCAGAATTTTTTTAGAGGAAAAAGATTTTTCAGAGTTCAAAAGCTTTGTCGAAACCAACACAACAACTTTTGAAATGATAAAAAAATGGGAAGAAACTTTTGAATATAAAAAAAAAATTGTTTCAGAATTGGAAAATAAACTTGAGCATAGTAAGCAAACTTATGATTTTGTCTTATTAAATAAAGGTTTTAAGGAGCTTTATGAACAGAAAAAATTAGAGTTAAAAGAAAGAAGAGAAGGTTATTCGCAATTTGGAGCTACCCTAGTATGTGTGCCATTAGCTGTAATTATTGCAATCATTATTTTAATTTTGACAGGCTACGAAGCTAAATTAGCATCAATGTGGTTTTTAGCAATACCAATTACGACATTAATGTTGTTTCTGTTTTATTTTACTCGAGTAGGATTGCAGCATGTGCGTTCAGTTCAATCTCAAATGATGCAACTCGAACTTCGAATGGCACTCTGTCAGTTTATTCATAACTATGCAGAAGACTCTGAAAAATTGCATACTAAAAATAAAGCAGGTTTTGAGAAATTTGAAAATATTATCTTCTCACCATTAGTTTCATCAGACGATAAAATTCCCACCACTTTTGATGGAATGGAGCAACTTGCCAAATTAGTGAGTGAATTTAGAAGGTAATCCAAACTTTCTGCTATCAATTCCGATCATATTTATAATTAGTCATCTCATCTGCAAAGGCATAAAATTATTTCACTTTTAACCTAACAGCAGATTAGACATGGCAATCAGTTGGATCTTCTTTACCTTAATGGCTGCATTCATGCAGGCATGGCGTAATGCATTTCAAAAACAACTGAGTTCGACTGTTGACGTCTGGGGCGTAACGCTTGCGCGTTTCTTGTTTGGTTTTCCACTTGCATTTATATATATCCAACTACTGTACCATTTTTACCCAGTCATTGAAGCTGTGCATTTTACTGCAAAGTATTGGATATATATTTTCATTGCAGGAGTGAGCCAAATTCTTGCCACTGTACTGATGGTGCAACTGTTTAAACAAAAAAATTATGCTATTGGTGTTGGTTTAGCCAAAAGTGAAGCTATCTTAGCCGCGATTATTGGCGTGGCTTTTCTATCAGATCATTTATCGTTCTTAGCCTGGATTGGCGTACTCATTGGCGGTTATGCAGTATTTTTACTAAGTAAAGGCAACCAACTGAGTGGACTTTCTGCTAAAACGTTGATGATCGGGGTAGGTAGTGGGCTTTGTTTTGCCATTACGTCCCTTTTAGTTCGAGAAGCCAGTCTAGAACTAACTAATTTGCCTGTATTACACCGTGCATCTTGGGTATTAATTTCAGTCATTGGCTTCCAATGCATCAGCATGCTCATTTATTTAAGCCTATTTAGCCGTAAAACACTCGTTGCTATGCGTGAACGTATGGGACTGACTATGAAAGTAGGCTTTTGTAGTTTTACAGCATCCCTTGGTTGGTTTACTGCCATGAGCATGATGAGTGTACCGGTGGTGAAAACCTTAGGGCAGATCGAGATTTTATTTAGTATGCTGATCTCGGCGTATTTCTTTAAAGATAAATTGGCCAAGGCTGAACATTGGGGACTGGTACTGGTGGTGATTGCAGCAATCTTAGTGATTTGGGCCTAGTTTTTATTTAATATGATCCAGAAAAAAGCCACTGATGAACAGTGGCTTTTCTACTATTGCGATGCGCTTTTTAAGCCGCAATAAATTTTTGCACCGCCTGATTAAAGGCTTCAGGTTGTTCAATATTTGAAATATGCGATGCATTGATTTCAAATAGTTGGCTGTTGGCAATACGATCTACCATATACTGACCATCAGCCACAGTCGTTACAGGGTCTTGCTGACCAGCAACCACTAAGACAGGCACAGTAATGTCTTTCAGTTGTTCACGAACATCCGCTTTAGCCAAAGCTTCGCAGCAACTTGCATAACCTTCCGGGCTGCCAGCTCCAAGGTCGTTTGAAAGTTCTGCAACTATCGCTGCGTTGCTCTGGATAAAGGGATCGGTAAACCAGCGTGATGCTGCAGTCGATGCAATCGGCGCCAGACCTTGTTCACGTACCAGTGCGGCACGTTCCAGCCAGGCCTGTTCATGACCGATCTTGGCAGCAGTATTGCAGATAATCACGTGGCTAAAACGTTCGGGCTTGTTGATTGCTAACCATTGACCAGTCAAACCACCCATCGAGATACCACAGAAAGCGGCTTTCTGGATGTTCAGGTGATCCAGCAGATTGACCACATCCTGACCTAGCTGTTCAAGGCTATACGGACCTTGCGGTGCAGAAGAAGCCCCATGACCACGCGTGTCATAACACACGACAAAATAGTCTTGCTGGAAAAATTCAATTTGTGGCTGCCACATGCTGAATTTGGTACCCAATGAGTTAGAAAAAACCAGGGCAGGTTTGCTGGCATCACCAAAAGTCTGGTAATTGATCTGGGCATCGTTGGATGTAAATGTTGGCATTTTTTTAAGTCCTTAATCTTATAAATCCCCCTAAATCCCCCTGAGCAAGGCTTAAGCATTGCTTTAAGCTGAAGTGCAAGAAGGGGGACTTTTAATGAGGATTAAACACGTTCAATAATCAACGCGATGCCTTGACCGACACCGATACACATTGAACATAGCGCATATTGACCACCGGTGTGTTCCAGCTGGTTGAGTGCAGTCGTCACTAAACGCGCACCTGAAGCACCGAGTGGATGACCCAAAGCAATCGCACCACCATTTGGATTGACTTTCTCTGAACCGTCTTCGATACCCAAGTCACGGGTACATGCCAGTGCCTGAGCAGCAAAAGCTTCATTCAGCTCAATCACATCCATCTGCTCTAAAGTCAGACCGGTTTGTACCAGTAATTTCTTGATGGCAGGTGCTGGACCAAAACCCATGATTCGTGGTTCAACACCTACAACGGTTGAGCCAATAATTTTGGCACGTGGTTTTAAGCCATGCTGAGCAACCGCTTCATCAGATGCAATCAGCAGGGCAGCCGCACCATCGTTAATACCAGAAGCATTACCCGCCGTTACAGTCCCCTCTGCTTTCACCACAGGTTTCAGTTTCGCCAGAGCTTCTGCTGTGGTAGAGGCACGCGGATGTTCATCAGTATCGACAACGATCGGATCGCCTTTACGCTGCGGAATCACCACAGGAATGATTTCCTTGGCAAAGAAACCATTGGCCTGCGCTGCTGCGGTACGTTGCTGGCTGGTCAGAGCAAACTTGTCCTGATCTTCACGGTTGATATTGAACTGTTCTGCCAGATTTTCAGCAGTTTGCGGCATGGTTTCTACGCCGTACATTTCTTTCAGTTTCGGATTGATAAAACGCCAGCCCATGGTGGTGTCTTCAATCTTCTGGCTACGGCCATACGCTGTTTCTGACTTGCCCATCACGAATGGGGCACGCGACATGCTTTCTACACCACCGGCAATAATCAGATGGGCTTCACCGGCTTTAATCGCACGTGCTGCCATCGCGACTGCATCCATCGATGAACCACACAGACGGTTCACGGTCGTTGCCGGCACCTGATAAGGCAGACCTGCAAGTAGTGAAGACATACGACCGACGTTACGATTGTCTTCACCGGCCTGATTGGCACAGCCATAAATCACGTCATCGACCTGTTCCCAGTTTACCGATGGGTTACGTTCCATCAAAGCTTTAATTGGCAGCGCACCTAAATCATCTGCACGGACAGGCGCGAGGCCACCGGCATAACGGCCGAATGGGGTACGAATGGCATCGATGATATATGCATTTTTCATTTATTAAATTCCTTGTTCCTTTAAATCCCCCTAAATCCCCCTTTATCAAAGGGGGACTTTTCCTCCCTTTCTTATGCTGAATTTTAAAAGCTGTGCTTTAAAACTCACTCAGGGAGGTTAGGAGGGATTATTAACCCTGTGTCGCATCAATCAGTGATGCACCCGTCATGGACTGCAATTCTTCAAATGACAGACCTTCGACTTTTTCAATGACTTTCATGCCTTCAGGAGTGACATCAATTACACACAGGTCAGTATAGATGCGGTCCACACATTTCAGGCCAGTCGCAGGATAAGTCAGTTCAGCCACAATCTTAGGTTCGCCTTTTTTAGTGACGTGATCAGTAGTGATAAAGACTTTCTTGGCGCCGACGGCCAGATCCATCGCGCCACCGACTGCAGGAATTGCATCGGGTGCACCGGTATGCCAGTTGGCCAGATCACCATTTTCAGCGACTTGGAAAGCACCCAAAACTGCGATATCTAAGTGTCCGCCGCGCATCATCGCAAAAGAATCCCCATGATGGAAGAAAGAACCACCTTCGAGCAAGGTCACGAATTCTTTACCGGCATTAATCAGCTCAGGATCGCGGTCTTCTTCAGCAGGAGGAGGACCGAAAGCCAGCAGGCCATTTTCAGAGTGCAGGAATACGTCTTTGTCGCTTGGCAGGTAGCTTGAAATCTTGGTTGGTAAACCAATACCGAGGTTCACATAAGCACCATCAGGAATGTCTTGTGCCACACGTTCAGCGATCTGGTCACGGGTCAGTTTGTTATAGCTCATGAATCTTCTCCTTATCCGTGATTACTGTGCAGGTTTAACTTGAACAACGTGTTGAACAAAAATTCCTGGGGTAATGATGTGCTCTGGATCCAGTGCACCCAGTTCAACCACCTCAGAAACCTGTGCAATGGTTACATCAGCTGCCATCGCCATAATCGGGCCAAAGTTACGGGCAGATTTACGGTAGACCAGATTGCCCCAACGGTCGCCCTGATGGGCCTTAATTAAAGCAAAGTCAGCTTTAATCGGATTTTCCAGGACAAAATCTTTGCCTTCATAGTTCAAGGTTGGTTTGCCTTCAGCCAGCAAGGTACCAAAACCGGTTGGGGTATAGATTGGACCTAAGCCCATACCTGCTGCCTGAATACGGCAAGCCAGATTACCTTGCGGCACCAGTTCCAGTTCGATCTTGCCTGCACGATAGAGTTCGTCAAATACCCAGGAATCAGACTGACGCGGGAAAGAGCAGATAATTTTACGCACAGCGCCCGCTTTAAGCAGTTTCGCCAGACCATAGTCGCCATTACCAGCATTATTATTGACAATAATAAGATCCTTGATTCCCAATTCGATCAGACCATCAATCAGTTCAGCAGGCTGACCCGCTGTCCCAAATCCGCCGATCATAATGGTAGAACCATCCTTGATCTGGGAGAGTGCTTCTTTCAATGATAATGAACTTTTATCTATCATAATCTGGTCCTTACATATCCTAAACTGATGGATGTCTTTAAACTCGTTTTGAATCTGATGCTGTAACCGGAACTGCGTTACGGTTTTTCTGTGACAGCAGAAAATGTGCGACCAAGCCAATGCAAATTCCCCAAAAGACTGAACTCAGTCCTAAGAAATGCATGCCGGAAGCAGTCGCTAAAAAGGTGATCAATGCTGCATCACGTTGTGATTCTTTGCCCATGGCCACGGAAATGTTGGTAGCAATCGCACCCAGTAATGCCAGTCCTGCCAAAGCTGCAATGAGTTCTTTGGGCATCAGGCTAAACAGCATGACAATGCTGCCGGCAAATAAGCCGCCCAAAATATAAAAAAGCCCATTGGCCACGCCGGCGATATAACGCTTTTCTTTCAGCTCGTGGGCATCTTTCCCCAGACACAAAGCAGCTGTGATCGAAGCCAAGACAATCGTGATACCACCGACACAGGCCACTGCAAGCGAGGCAATACTGGTTGCACTAATAATCGGCTTGGCGGGCATGTCATAGCCACTGAGTTTGATAATCGCCATTCCCGGTAAAAACTGACCAGAAAGGCTGACTAGAATCAGGGGAAGGGCCAGATTCAGGGTCGAACTCCAGGTCCATTCCGGTGCAATAAATTGCGGAATCGCCAGACTGAAATCTGCCGTGACCGGGTTAATCTTGCCCAGTAACATACTTAAAACCACACCTGCGACCAGCACCCAGACCATGGCATAACGTGGACCGAAACGCTTGGCCAGCAAAAATACCGCCAGCATGCCAAAGACGATATAGGGCATGGTATCGGTCGCGGTGAACAGTCCTAAACCAAACTGCAGTAAAATCCCCGCCATCATTCCGGCAGCGACTTCCTGAGGAATCCAGGACAGCAATTTGTCGAAATAACCGGTGATCCCAATGAAAAAAATCACCACAGCAGAGGTGATATAGGCAGCAACCGCTTCATTGAGCGAAATATCGGGAAACAGTGTGACTAATAAAGCCGTTCCGGGTGCAGACCAGGCGGTGACGACAGGTATTTTGTATTTAATCGATAAAAAAATACCGGCAAGTGCAGCACCAATAGAAATTCCCCAAATCCATGAAATCATCATGTCTGGGGAAACCTGGGCTTGCTGTGCCGCCTGGAAAAAAATGATCAGTGGGCCTGAATAGGAAATCAGTACTGCTAAAAATCCTGCAACAGTGGCTGAAATTGACCAATCATTTTTTAATGTCTGAAACAGGGTATTCATTGGTGATGTGCCTCCTTGCGTCGAACCATGAGCCTGTTAAAAATCGTGATGATCAGGATTAGCCCTGATCACCACCACCGACCGGTACCACTGTACCGGTCATATAAGATGATTCATCCGAAGCGAGGAATACAATCGCATTCACTTGTTCCTGAATCGTACCGTAGCGTCCCATGAAAGTACGGTCAATGGTTTGATCAACCACCTGCTGCATCCATTCTTTTTCAGACTCAGTCAATGGATTGGCATTGCGCGGTACTTTACGTGGCGGTGCTTCAGTGCCACCCGTCGCGATTGCATTGACACGGATGCCGTCTTTGGCATGTTCAAAGGCAAGGGAAGCGGTCAGGCCGTTCACACCACCTTTCGATGCCGAATATGGCACACGGTTAATGCCGCGTGTTGCAATAGAAGATACGTTTACAATAGTACCTTTCTGATTTTTAATCATTTCCGGAAGTACTGCACGGCAGCACCACAGTGTCGGGAACAACGAACGGTTCACTTCCTTGATAATTTCCTCTTCAGAAAATTCTTCGAAAGGTTTCATCCAGATCGCGCCACCGACGTTATTGATGAGCGCATCGACACGGCCATAGGTTTCTAGCGCTTTTTCAACGACTGATTGAGCACCGGCAAACGTTTCCAGATTGGCTTTGACCGTAATCGCATCACCACCAGTCGCTTCAATTTCAGTCAGAACTTCTTCCACATAAGGGGAAAGGTCAGCCATGACGACTTGAGCGCCTTCGCTCGCCACTTGCAGCGCGACACCGCGACCGATGCCTTGCGCGGCACCGGTTACGATTACGACTTTATTTTCAAATCTTTGACGATTAGACATTGAACAAATTCCCTATATTAGTTGGCAGAGAATTTTTCAAACAGGAAGCTTGCAGGTTTTACGCCTTCAGCATCTAGCCAGCCGCGAACTGCTTCTACCATTGGTACAGGGCCACATAGGTAGATGTCTACGTCGCCGCCATTTAGCCATTCGTTTTCGATATGACCGGTCACATAGCCTTTACGCTCATGTGCCGATTCCGGGTTAGCAACCACTGTACGGTATTCGAACCACGGGAATTTTTCTTGCAGTTCGTTCAGTTTTTCAATGGCAACCAAGTCGAAATCATTGGTCACACCAAATACTAAACGCACTGGATGTTCTGAATTTTTTTCTTCCAGCACTTGCAGCATCGACATGAAGGGTGCAATACCTGTACCACCAGCCAGCATCAATACTGGACGGGTCACAGGGCGCAGGTAGAAGCTACCAAATGGACCGGTGAAAGTCATTTTGTCACCAGCTTTGGCATTGACACTCAAGAACTCACTCATTTTACCGTTCGGTACGTTACGTACCACAAAGCCGGTTAAACGGTTGCCTGGTTTAGAGCTGAATGAATAAGAACGGGTTTCAGTTGTACCTGGAATACCCACGTTCACATATTGACCAGCAAGGAAGTGAATGTCTGGTTGACCTTCATCTAACTGAATATCAAAGGTAATGGTCGAGTCAGACAGGTTTTCGACACGCGCCAAAGTACCCTGGAATGCGTGAATTTCAGTTTTACACACTTCCGAAGAAGCTTGGATCTGAAATACGGCGTCTGAGGTCGGTTTACATTGGCAAGCAAGAATATAGCCTTCAGCTGCTTCTTCTGGGGTTAATGCATCTTCAATATAAGTTTCTTCAGGCATGTCAAATGAACCTGATTCACAAAACGCACGACACGTTCCACAAGCACCATCACGGCAGTCCAAAGGAATATTGATCTTTTGACGGTAAGCTGCATCAGACAGGGTCTCGCCTTGGGCAACAGAAATAAAACGTGTAACGCCATCTTCAAATTGAAGTGCAACATTGTGGTTTGACATGGCTGAATATCCTATATAAATCTTTGTAACTGGACCTTTCAGCCAATTTTCCATCTGGCTGAAAGGTTTTACCTGGCTGTAATAAAAACAGTCTTAAAGGTGATAGATGTCGATAACCTGATTGATGTAATCATTTTTCAGTACCACGTATTTGCTTAAAATTTGTGGTTTATCGCCTGAAAAATCGATTTCATAACGTGACATACCGAAGTAGCTGTAGCTGTTTTTATAACGGAAACTCAAGGTGTTCCAGTTAAAACGTACAGTGACCTTGTCGCCATCACGTTCAACAACTTCAATATTGCTGATGTTGTGGCTGGTACGTGTATCCGGCATGGTGGCAGATGAGCGTTCAGTCTTGATCCGGAACACGCGGTCTTCTAAACCTTGACGGTCTGGATAATAAATCAGGGAGATTTCAGACTGTGGATCTGTAGTCAGTTTGTCGTCGTCATCCCAGGCTGGCATCCAGAAAGAAGCAGTAGGGGCATAACACGTCAACCAGTCATCCCATTGTTCATCATCTAAAAAGCGGGCTTCCTGATACAGGAACTGCGCAATATTTTCTAAAGTGATGTCGCTCATGCGTTTTCTCCTTCAGTAGATGCTGCAATTTCTTTTTCAGTCGCGATGCCTTTTTTGATCAGTTCTAACCAGTACTGGTGCTGAGCCAGGTATAGACCTTCATCTTCAGTTTTAATACCAGACAGTTTTGGTTTTAAACCGATTTCATTGGCAGCATCATCAGGACCTTGGATCCAGTGTTTGGAGCCGCGACACATATCGTTCCACTCAAGCGCGATACCTGCGTAACCAGCCTGACATGCACGGAATTCTTCAAGATCGTCTGGGGTTGCCATACCTGATGCGTTAAAGAAGTCTTCATACTGACGGATACGACGTGTACGTGCTTCCGGCTCTTCACCTACTGGCGCGATACAGTAGATCGTCACTTCAGTCTTATCGACAGAAATTGGACGTAACACACGGATTTGCGAACCGAACTGATCCATGAAGTAAACGTTTGGATAGATACACAAGTTACGTGAACGTTCGATCATCCACTTCGCCATAGCTTCGCCATATTGCGCAGTGTATTCATCTTTCTTGGCAAAGTTAGGACGGTCTTCCGGGTTAGCCCATTGCGTCCAAAGCAGCATGTGACCGTGTTCAAAGCCGTAAGAACCACCGCCTTGTTTGCCCCATGAACCTGCACTCATGGCACGGATGTTGTCACCCGCTTGTTTTTCTTTACGTTGCTGAGTCGTTGCAGCGTAGTTCCAGTGTACTGCAGACACGTGGTAACCATCGGCACCGTTTTCAGCAGTCAACTTCCAGTTACCTTCATAGGTATAAGTTGAAGAACCGCGTAAAACTTCCAGACCTTGTTCAGACTGACCCACGATCATGTCAATGATTTTAGTCGCTTCGCCCAGGTATTCTTCCAGTGAAGGAACATCCGGATTCAAGCTACCAAATAGGAAGCCTTTATAGCTTTCAAAACGGGCAACTTTTTTCAAGTCATGCGAACCGTCTTTGTTAAAGCAATCTGAATAACCTGCTTCAGCCGGGTCTTTTACTTTTAATAACTTACCTGAGTTATTAAACGTCCAGCCATGGAATGGGCAGGTGTAAGTTGCTTTGTTGCCTTTCTTGTTACGGCATAATTGTGCACCGCGATGCGAACAGGCATTGATCATGGCATTCAGTTCACCTTGACGGTTACGTGCAATGATGATCGGCTGACGACCAATATAGGTAGTATAGAAGTCGTTATTGTTTGGAATCTGGCTTTCATGTGCAAGATAAACCCAGTTGCCTTCAAAGATGTATTTCATCTCCAGGTCAAACAGAGCTTGGTCTGTGAATACAGACCGGTGAAGTTTAAATTCACCAGATTCAAAATCGTCAACTAGAAGCTCATCAATACGATCAAGATGACTGGTGTTAATTACAGGAATACGAGGCATGTCCGTTCTCCGACTTTCCAAGGAGGGGAAGTCATCGGGATGAATCTAATGATTACACCCCGAATCCATTTTGCATTAAGCGCTTGCGCGGCGACGATCAACTTCAGTAGAAGGTGCGTCTGCTTTTTCTTTCACAAGTTCAATATCAAATTGAATATGTTTGAAAGGACCTTTCAAACCACGTTTTGCAATTTCAGCTTCATCAGTTACATCAACCGCAGTTGCAACCAGGCCTTCACGGGTAGCGAATGCAAAGTCATCCCACAGGTACTGGTCGCCTTCGATGTTGAACTGAGTTGTCAGCTTGCGGTAACCCGGTGCAGAAACGAAGTAATGCACGTGTGATGGACGGTTACCGTGACGGCCTAACTTGTCCAGTACGAATTGAGTCGTGCCTTCTGGAGGACAGCCATAACCTACTGGCATAGTGGTTAAAGCCACATATTTACCATCCTGGTCGCTGAAAATAGAACGGCGCAGGTTAAAGTCAGACTGTGACTTGTCAAAGAATGAGTAGTTACCCAGACTGTTGGCATGCCAAACTTCAACTTTGGCACCTTCAATGATATTGCCGTCAGTATCTTTAACTGTACCTTCAATGATCAGTGTCGGAATTTTGCCTTCTTCAGAGCCATCATCCATACGGGCAAAGCCGACAGATTCAGGAGCACCCGCCACATATAACGGACCTTCAATTGTACGTGGCGTACCGCCCGTAATGCCTGCTTTAGCATCTGCTTCATCAGCACGTAAGTCTAAGTAGTGTTCCAGACCCAAACCTGCAGCCAGTAGGCCTAATTCATTGGCTTGACCGGCATCGGTAAAGTATTCCAGACCTTTCCACAGTTCTGACTGAGAAATATCAAGATCTTCGATCGCTTGGAAAAGATCACCTAGCAGGCGCACAACGATTTGCTGTACACGCTCGTCTACAGGGCCTGTGGCTGTATCCACGTTCATTTGTTTAACTAATGCATCAATTTGTTGACGGTTCATACTATTGCTCCTTAAGTATGTCTGTTTATTGGTGGCTGTTGTTTCAATCCTTATGGCTGAAACTTGGCTGCCACAGTCCTTTGTTAATTACCCTCTGAATACCCTCATCGGATGTGTTCAGATTTGACCGACCTGGCATGTTCCAGGTCTGGGTCATTGTGATCAGGTGTCATCTTCCCGGATTGAAGAAGGGTGGCGGTTTAGTGCCATGATTTCGATATCCATATATGGATACAGTGGTAAGCCCTGCAAAATGTTGTGCAGCTCTTCGTTACTTTCCACATCAAAAATACTGATGTTTGAATACTGGCCTGTGATGCGCCAGATATGGCGCCATTTACCTTGGCGCTGTAAATCCTGTGAATAGGCTTTTTCAACAGCCTTGATTTCGTTGGCCTTCTCGGCAGGCATATCCAGCGGGATATTTACATCCATACGTACATGAAACAGCATGTCTCACTCCTCAATCTAATTGCTTATTTACGGCGTAAATTGTCGATCTTGTCTTCATCCAGCTGAATACCCAGACCGGCACCTTGCGGCAGATGCAGCTCAAAATTCTGGTATTGCAGTGGTGTTTTCAGAATTTCTTCAGTCAGCAGTAGCGGGCCGAATAGTTCAGTACCATATGCCAGATTCTCAAAGGTCGAGAACAGGTGAGCGGATGCAATTGTTCCTACTGAACCTTCCAGCATGGTGCCACCATACAGGTCAATCCCTGCAAGGTTAGCCACTGTCGCGACATCACGGCCTTCCAGCAAACCACCTGATTGCGCCACTTTAATTGCAAATACCGAAGCTGCATTAGTACGAGCCAGCTTATAGGCAGTGCTTGGCCCCATCAGTGATTCATCGGCCATAATGGCAATATCAAAGCGACGGGTCAGACGTTGCATGGCATCAATATTGTCAATGGCACATGGCTGTTCAATCAGATCAACACCACCATCTTGCAATAACTGAATGCCTTTTATCGCTTCCAGCTCTGACCAGGCACGGTTTACATCCACACGGATCGAAACGTCGTTGCCTAATGCTTTTTTAATTGCCAGAACATGTTCAACATCTGCTTCTACTGGACGTGAACCGATTTTTAGCTTGAAGAAATTATGGCGTTTTGCAGCCAGCATCTTTTGTGCTTCAGCAATGTCTTTTTCAGTATCGCCAGAAGCCAGTACCCAGAGGACCGGTACGCCATCACGTAAACGACCGCCTAGCAGTTCAGAAAGTGGTAAACCTAAACGCTGCGCCTGAATATCCAGCAGGGCAGTTTGAATGGCACATTTCGCAAAACGGTTGCCATTAATATTTTTTTTGATTGCTTGTAATGTCTGTGCAACATTTAAGCCTGATAATGTTTTTAAAAGCGGTACAAAATAAGTATCAATATTTACTTTGACACTTTCAGGGCTTTCATCACCATAACCTAAGCCACCGATCGTTGTTGCTTCACCCCAACCGATGTAACCATCTTCAGTGGTGATTTTGACCAATACCAGGGTCTGGGTTTGCATCGTCGCCACTGCCATCTTGTGAGGACGAATGGTTGGAATTTCTACCAGCAAGGTTTCAACTGACTTATACATAATACGGGTTCACATTCTTGCTTTAATGCTTTGACTTGATATACCTTAAAAGAATCATAAATGGCTGTCGAAGACCATTTTTGCATTTTATTATATTTAAAAGGTATGCACGTTATGGAGCTCAGACATTTAAGGTATTTTGTAGCAGTAGTTGAAGAGCAAAGTTTTACTAAAGCTGCAGAGAAACTTTTTATTGCCCAGCCCCCATTAAGCCGCCAGATTCAAAATCTTGAGGCAGAACTTGGTATTGCGTTATTTGAGCGTGGCAGTCGACCACTTAAAACCACTCAGGCTGGGTATTTTTTCTACCAACATGCGGTAAAAATTCTGGCCAATGCTGAAGAAGTGAAGTCCATGACCAAGCGTATTGGTATGGTAGAACGCACGGTTACCATGGGTTTTGTTGGATCTCTGCTTTATGGATTGCTGTCGCGCATTGTCTACTTATATAGGCAGCAACAGCCACACCTGAAAATTGAACTGGTGGAAATGACCACCATGGAACAGGTTAAGGCACTGAAAGAAGGGCGTATAGATGTTGGCTTTGGGCGTTTACGCATTTCTGATCCGGCATTAAAGCGGGTGCTGTTGCGTGAAGAACGTCTGGTACTCGGTGTACATTCCAGCCATCCTTTATCTTCCCATAATAAAGGAATATATCTTGCTGATATTGTTGATGAAAAATTATTTCTCTATCCTAATCATACCTCTCCAAGTTTCGCCACCCAGGTACAGGGATTATTTTCAGAATATAATCTGGAACCACAACATGTCCGGATTGTAAGGGAAATTCAGCTGGCGCTGGGGCTGGTCGCAGCGGGTGAGGGTGTATGTATTGTACCGGAAAGTGCTCATTCGATTCAGTTAGCTCACCTTAACTATATCCCGATTCTGGACGAGAGTGCAGTCAGTCCGGTTTTTCTGACTATGCGCAATATGGACGAGAGTGAAGACATCATGTCCTTATTTGATTGTATTTACCAAGTGTATGATTTGGAAGCAATTAAATATGATAGAAACAGTTTTTAGATATGTATTTATCCCTGACTATACCGCGCCTTAGACTTAAGTTTAAGGCTTGGGCGGAGTTTTCTCCTTACCCTCTAAAAAAAGTATGCAGCGATCTACGACTTTAGTGCAATCGGGAAATTTTGATAAAGAAGAAAATTTTAAATCTTCCTTTTATACCTATTTTGTTTGATTGCTGATCAAAGTGCTCTGACATTCAACCTTTTAGGTTCTTTCATACCCTAAACCTATATAAAAACCAGGTATTTCAGCCAGCAAACCCGATTTATGATGAAAACATCGGTCCTGGAAGGTCGATTCTGCCTGTAAACAACTTTGAAGGTATAGATATAGATATATTCGGTTTTGGACATTTATCCAGCCATGCTGCATTGTTGCTCCATTAATTGGAACGTTGCATTTGCAGGAGGCAAAGATGGAAGCAACCAAAGTCAATATCAATACATTAATTGATGAAGCGAAATTTACACCATTTCACTGGGGTGTTCTGATCTGGTGTTTGATCATTATTATTTTTGATGGCTATGACCTGGTGATTTATGGAGTAGCCTTACCATTATTAATGCAGGAATGGTCTTTAACAGCGGTACAGGCAGGGATGTTAGCTAGTACTGCCTTGTTCGGCATGATGTTTGGTGCCATGAGTTTCGGCACGCTGTCCGACAAAATCGGGCGTAAGAAAACTATTATGCTCTGTGTGGCAATTTTTAGCGGATTTACCTTCCTGGGGCCATTCGCCAGCTCACCGGTAGAGTTTGGAGTTTTACGTTTTCTGGCTGGTCTCGGCATTGGCGGAGTTATGCCAAACGTTGTAGCGCTAATGACCGAATATGCGCCTAAACGTATCCGTAGCACCTTGGTTGCCCTGATGTTTAGTGGTTATGCGATTGGCGGTATGACGTCTGCACTTTTAGGTGCATGGCTGGTACCACAGTTTGGCTGGCAGATCATGTTCTATATTGCCGGTGTTCCTTTATTGGCTTTACCGTTAATCTGGAAATTCCTGCCTGAATCGTTGATGTATCTAACCGTCAAAAATCAGACTGTAGAAGCACGAAACATCATTAAAAAGATTTCACCTGCTCAAGATGTTACAGAAAATTCTCAATTTGTCCTGAACGAAGTGAAAAAGGGTGATGAAGCGCCATTAAAAGCATTATTTCAGAAAGGTCGTACATTCAGTACCTTCATGTTCTGGATTGCTTTCTTTATGTGTCTGTTGATGGTGTATGCATTGGGAAGCTGGTTACCAAAGCTGATGATTCAGGCGGGTTACTCATTGGGTGCCAGTATGATATTCCTATTCGCCTTGAATATTGGCGGCATGATTGGCGCAATTGGTGGGGGTTATCTGGCTGATAAATTCCATATCAAAAAAGTGCTGACCATTATGTTCCTGTGTGGTGCATCTGCCTTAATTCTGCTTGGTTTTAACAGCCCGCAGTTTGTACTTTATACCCTGATTGCAATCGCTGGTGCTGCAACGATCGGTTCACAGATCTTGTTATATACCTTTGTTGCACAATATTACCCATCTACTGTGCGTTCTACCGGAATGGGTTGGGCATCGGGAATTGGTCGTATTGGTGCCATCGTTGGACCCGTTTTGACAGGTGCATTGCTGACAATGGAACTACCACACCAAATGAACTTCTTTGCCATTGCGATTCCGGGCGTGATTGCAGCGCTGGCCATTTTTCTGGTGAACCTGAGAGCTTCTGTAGATGGTGAGGTCCTTGAAACCTCTGAATCGAGCGAAGCCATACTTGCCAAAGAAGCGAATTAATAAAGAAAATATCAGTTAATAAAGTAAATATTTCAATGGAATAGGTCACCATCATAAGTGGTGGTGACCGGTTGCTGGAATTAAATTGCACAATAAAAAAGCGAGTTTAGGATGAACATGTCGCAATTCACTAATCAACAATCAATCAATAATTCAACCTTCAAACGTAAAGTTTTGATGAGCATGATGGCAATAAGTATAGGCGGTATCAGCCTGTCAGCTATAGCGCAAAGCACAGCTCAATCCAGTCAGGATGAAATCGAGCAGTTACGTCAGGAAGTCAAAGCCTTGCGTGCCATGATTGAACAGCAGCAGTCTCGACAAGTTACATATACAGCACAGGCAACAACACCGGCAGCTATAGCACCAGCAGCCAAACCGGTCATGAAACTTGCTAGTGGTGCTGAATTCAATCTTTACGGAAATGTCCGTGCCGATGCCTCTTATCAGGCTGAAGGCGGTTCAGCAACACGTATGTATAACCAGATTAATGCTGTTCCACTTGAGGGTGTAGGCGAGCGCAGTGATGAGTTTAAATCGACACTTTCTGCAACCCGTCTAGGGATGGACTTTAAAGCTCCTGTAGGTGCTGGGTACAAAGCCCTGAGTGCTAAAGTTGAAGTAGATTTCCTTGGTGGCGCAGGTCTGGATAATTTACGTATCCGTCATGCTTATATGAGTTATGCCAACTGGCTGATTGGTCAGACCTGGTCAAACTTTGCTATACCGGATTATATGCCAGAAACTGTAGATGCTTTGGCCTATGCAGGTGGTGCAGTAAAGCGTACGCCTCAGGTTCGTCATACCAGTACCTTTAGTCCTGCTACCAATCTGGTTCTTGCAGTAGAAGATCCAAAAGATGCCACCATTACTGGAATCAAACAGCGTTTGCCTGCCTTAACCGCGCGCCTAAACCATAAGTTTGCTGATAATCTTAGCGTCAGTGCCCGTGCCATGGGGAATGAAAAGCGTGTCAATGAAGATGAAGAAATGGCATGGGGTGTAGGTCTGGGTGCAAAATATGAAGTTGTACCGGGTACTACTTTAAAAGCCGATTACTACCATGTTAAAGGTGATAGCAGCTTTGTGTCTTATGCCAATCCTGGTGTAGTTAGAGCGACGAACGGGGATCTTTTACAGAGTGAGTTCGACTCGATTACTGTCGGTTTAACCCAGCAGTTTAATGACAAGTTACGTGGTACCTTGGGCTATGGTTATATGAATTTCGAGCAAGATAATGGATATGTTACTGCTACCGCGAATCCAACAGCAATTAACAAGGATCTTTGGCAGGCATGGGCAAATGTGTTCTATAGTCCAATCAAACCTTTAAGTTTTGGCCTAGAATATGTCTATGGTGAACGTGAAGCATTAGGTGCAGCCACGAATGGTAGCACTAAGGGTGAAGATAACAGGATTAACGCCGTTGCAATCTATAGCTTTTAATACTTCTCAGATTATATTTTGAAAAGCGTGAACCCAGTTTACGCTTTTTTATTGTGTTCAATTTGATCGATGATCTGTTCTACAGCTCGAGCAAGTTCATCTGTCCATTCAAAAGAACAATTTAATCGAATAAAGTTCTGTGCTGCATGTTTAGGCCTGAACAGCAGACTCGGTGCAATGGAAATCTTCTGTTCAAGCAAATCTGTATAGAGCTGCTGCGAATCCATATCTTCAGGCAGCTCTACCCACAAAAAATAGCCCGTTGGATAATAGTGAATCTTACAGTCTTCAGGTAATCTGGCTTTGAGTTTCTGATAAAAACGTTTTTTGTTCTGATTTAAATGACGGCGCAAACTACGCAAATGCTTTTCATAATGATGATGTGCAACAAAATCTACCAATGTATTCTGTAAAAGCGGACTCACACTCAGGGTACTCATCAACTGTAGATGTTGAATAGCATTGGAATATGGGCCTGCAAAGACCCAGCCGACCCGTGCACCCATGCCTAGTGTTTTAGAAAATGAACCACAGTGCAGCACCATATTGTGCTGGTCGAAATATTTCACTGGAACCGGTTTTTCCTTGCCAAAGTTCAGTTCTTGATAAACGTCATCTTCAATCAGATGCACCTGATACTGAGCTAAGCACTGTGCAATATTTTCTTTGATTTCTGTAGAAACTGTGTAGCCAATCGGGTTCTGTGCGTTCAACATCAGCCAGCAGACTTTGATCGGATATTGTTTCAGGACTTTTTCAAAAGCTTTCAGATCAAAACCACGTTCAAGATCATCAGGAAGAGTAATGACATTTAGTCCCAGTCTTTCAGCAGCTTGCCAAGCCCCATAAAATACGGTTTCCTGTAAAAGAATATAATCTCCCGCTTGGGTGAGCGCCTGTAAAGACAAATTTAGAGCATCCAGCGCACCAGATGTAATGACAATGTCATCTGAATGGCATGATATACCTTGTAATTGATAACGTCCGGCAATAATCTGGCGCAGCTCCAGATTACCCGGTGGCATATTTGGATGATTCAGATAGCTGTTTTTACGTTTGGAATGCTGGGATAATAACTGCATAAATTTGCTATTAAATAGCAGTTCAGGATTGGGGAATGCCGATCCCAACGGGATCATATCTGCTGCTTGGGTATCTTTGAGATAGTTAAATACCACCGAATTGATCTGTATTTTCTCGTGAGCTGCTAATGTTTCTTTAATGGAAGTTATTGCAAGACCAGCACGTTCTGCAATGTAATACCCGGATTTATCTTTGGCATACAGCCAGCCTTGTGCCTCAAGTTCCTGATAGGCATTTAATACTGTCATCAGGCTATAACCGGAAAGTTCAGACTGCTCACGCAATGAAGGGAGTTTGTTATGGGCTTTCCAGATGCCGTCCTCAATCATATGACGAATACTGAGCGCGAGTTTTTCAAATTTATACATACATCAAGAAAAATAGAAAAATGGAAATTTACCTGCATATATAGCATATTTAGTCAGGTTAAATATAACAGTTGGAGCAGTTATGATTTATCTGTTATATTTTTTTAGGCAGTATTTGTATCTACTCATTTTTTGCAATCGGGCTGAAAATAAGGATAGTCCCTAAATCCAGCGACAGGTGAGCATATGACTCCAGACGAACAGAAAAAAGCACCGAAATATGCAGACAGCAGTATTTCTGATGAAGCTTTCAAAAAGATGATTATTTGGTTCGCTATTTATGCAGGGTTGTTTTGTCTGGGGGTGGTTTTAGTGGTCAACGCTGATAACCTGTTCTTCTCAGGACTCAAATAATAAAAAATCCCGGTTTAATGACCGGGATTTTTATTCATATAATTATTCCATTATAAAAAATGATAGTTTTTGATATTTTCATAGACGCCGTAGTTTTTGTCACATTTTGCTACTTGCTTTCATATTTTTCCTTGCTAGATTCAAGCAAGTGATGCGTTTATTTTGCAGTGTCTGCTAATCTGCGCATCATGCTTAAATAAAAATATTTAAAAATCTCGACAACAATATGGACGTATAACAAGGATAAAGGAGCACAACATGCTTGGAAATATGATGTTTCAGCCCTTACTGATCAGCAGCATGATTGAACATGCAGGACGCTATCATGCCGATACTGCGGTAATTTCAAAAAATACTGATCTCAGCATGACTCATACGACCTGGGGCGAAATTCGTAACAATGCCAAACGTTTCGCCAATGTGCTGAATCAGCTGGGACTGCAACATGGCGACCGTGTCGCGACCATTGCATGGAATAACCATCGTCATCTGGAATCCTGGTATGCCATTTCTGGAAGTGGATTTGTTTGCCACACGATTAATCCACGTTTATTCCCGGAACAGTTGGTATTTATTATTAATGATGCATCAGACCGCGTAATCCTGTTTGATAAAACCTTTGTACCCTTAATTAAAGCCGTCAAACCGATGCTAAGCAAGGTAGAGCACTTTATCTGTCTGGATGCAAAAGATGAGGCTATCCTTGAAGCTCTTCCAGATGTGAAATTCTATGATGAGCTGATTGCCGATCAATCTGATGATTTTGATTGGCCTGTTCTCAATGAAAATGCAGCAAGCTCACTGTGTTATACCTCTGGAACTACAGGTCATCCAAAAGGTGTTTTATATAGTCACCGTTCAACGACATTACATAGTTTTGCGATCAGTTTGCCGGATTCACTGAATGTATCTGCACGAGATATCATGCTGCCTGTAGTACCGATGTTCCATGTCAATGCCTGGGGGACACCATATGCAGCAGCGATGGTCGGCTGTACTTTGATATTGCCAGGCCCAGGGCTAGATGGCGCAAGTTTAGTCAATTTAATTGACAGCTATAAAGTATCAGTTGCACTAGGTGTACCAACGATCTGGCAAGGTTTGATTGCAGCAGCGCAACAGTCGGGTTCCAAGTTAGAAAGCTTAAAACGCAATGTCGTCGGCGGTTCGGCATGTCCGCCTTCAATGCTAAAAGTATTTAAAGAACAGTTTGATTGTGAAACCATTCATGCCTGGGGTATGACGGAAACCAGTCCACTTGGCGCAGCCAATCAGATTAAAGCCAAACATCTGGATTTGAGTGAAGAAGAGCGTTTAGAAATTCGTCTTTCTCAAGGTCGTCCACCATTTGGTGTCGACTTGCGTTTGACTGATGAAGAAAATGGATCGAATGAAATTACTCGCGATGGTGAAACCACAGGCAATCTGCAGATTCGTGGTCACTGGATCATCAATAACTATTTTGGCAAGGAAGAATCTTCTTTAACTGCTGATGGCTGGTTTGATACGGGGGATATTGCCACCTTAAATGAAGATGGCTTTATGAAAATCAGTGATCGTGCCAAGGATCTGATCAAATCGGGCGGAGAATGGATCTCCTCGGTGGAACTGGAAAATCTGGCTATGGGTCATCCGCAAATAGCCATGGCAGCTGTTATTGCTGCACAGCATCCGAAATGGGATGAACGCCCAATCCTGATTGCGATTAAAAAACCTGACAGTCAGCTCACCGAGCCAGAACTGCTGGATTATTTTGCTGACAAAGTGGCGAAATGGCAGGTGCCAGACAAAGTAATTTTTGTCGATGCAATTCCACTGAGTGGTACTGGCAAGATGCTGAAAAAAGACTTGCGTGAAAAGTTCGGAACAGTATTGCTGGATCAGCAAACAGAGCTCAGCCCAGCTGTAGAATAATACCTATAAACTCTGCCAAAATAACAAGGCTGACTACAGAAATGTGGTCAGCCTTTTGCATATTTATAGCCATAAAGCTGATAGAAAAATAGTCAATCCATATAGGCGAACTGGCATGAAATGTCTTTCCGATTTACATGCCGAAAACTAACTTTAATCAAAGTACATCATTTTGTCCGACAAAAAACAGGAATTCTACCGACAGAAACATGATTTGACCCGAATTGACATGGAACGAATTATAAAAGCCTATATTCTGAATGCATAATAAATAGACAGATGTACATTAATTCTGTTTCTGTATGAGGTAATAAAAATGACAAGTATGCAAAGCTACAAGCCTCACTGGATCCGAGAAGACTTCATTGATTTCATTGCTGAAAAAGTTCATCCAACTTTGGCATTGAAAAAAGTGAAGGCAGAAGTGATCAGCATCCAGCTTATTGGCAATGATTTTTATAAGATCCAGTTACGTCCAAATTTCAACTTTCAGGCTAAAAAATTTCAACCAGGACAGAATGTGGCTGTGACTTTAAGGCTGGATGGTATTTTGCATCAGCGTCATTATTCTGTCGTTACAATGCTAAAAAATGGTGATGTAATTATCGCTGTTAAACAGCAGGGTAAAGTATCCCGTGCCTTGAGCTCCTCACAACTGGGTGCTGTGGTAGAGCTTTCACAGCCACAGGGCGAATTCACCCTGCTGAATTCCCCTAAACCCATTTTAATGCTGGCCTCAGGCAGCGGTATCACTGCAATTTACTCCTTGCTGCAAAAAGCCGTAGTGCAGTTTCAGCATCCGATTGATCTGATCTACTTCACCCGTGATGATGCGTTTCATGCTGAAATCAAAACCTTGGCACTGATGCATCCACATCTGAAATATCATCATTTTAATACTGTGGAGCATAAGCAGCATCTCAGCCTACAGTTACTCAACAAGCTGGTGCCTGATTTTGAACAACGTGAAATTTATGCCTGTGGTTCAGCGGCCATGATGAAAACAGCACACCGTATTGCTGAAAAGCTTTCCGTGAAATCCAGTTTCCATTCTGAATACTTCCAGATCGTGGTGGATGAAAAAGTTAAAGCACAACCTGTGCAATTCCAGCGATCGCATCAGGAGTTTCAGGCCAGCTCTACCATTCTGGAAAGTGCTGAACAGGCAGGTTTGCGTCCTGCACATGGTTGCCGAATGGGAATTTGTAATACCTGTTCCTGCACCAAAGTCAGTGGCTCAGTGAAAAATATCTTGACTGGTGAAATCGATCACGAGAGCAATACCCCGATTAAACTGTGTATCTCCCAGGCCGTTAGTCCTGTGGTGATTAATCTTTAATCCCTAGAAAAATAAGAAGGTACTCTCATGAATATGCAAATTGATTTTAAGCGGCACAATAAGACCCAATTTTTAAGCCCTGAACAGATTCAGGAATTTGGTGCCAAGGTGGATGCGATCCGTCGTGAGGTGATGGATGATTTAGGTGAAAAAGATGCTGAATACATCTATAAAATCCGTAATTTTGTCCGCTATAGCGAAATTGCTTCCCGGGGCATGCTGATGGTAGCCGGTTGGTTGCCACCAGTCTGGCTACTCGGTACAGGCTTATTGGGTATTTCCAAAATCGTAGAAAATATGGAACTTGGTCATAACGTGATGCATGGCCAGTTTGACTGGATGAATGATCCAAGTCTGAATGGTTCGTCTTATGACTGGGATACCATCGCCACCGGTGATGACTGGAAATATACTCATAACTATATTCATCATACTTATACCAATATTGTCGGTATGGACCATGATGTTGGTTATGGCCTGATTCGTGTGAGTGAATCGCAAAAATGGGAACCCCGTTTTCTGTTTAATATTCCACTAACAATTCAGTTAATGGTGTTCTTCGAATGGTACGTGGGTCTACAGCGCCTGCATCTGGAAGATGTCATTGCCTACAAAACTAAAACCTGGAAACAGGTTTGGGATGAAGCAGCGCCACTACGTAAAAAGATGCGCCGTCAGGTACTAAAAGATTATGTATTCTTCCCGATTATTGCCGGCCCAAATGCCATTCCAGTATTTACTGGCAATGCAGTGGCCAATGTGATTCGTAGTCTGTGGGCTTCAGCTGTGATCTTTAACGGTCATTTCACGGAAGATGCTGAAACTTTTGAAATGGACAATACAGAAAATGAATCCCGTGCGGAATGGTATCTGCGTCAGATCCGCGGTTCGAGTAATTTCAGTGGTACCGAATGGCTACATATTCTAAGTGGTAACTTGAGCCATCAGATTGAGCACCATTTATTCCCGGACATGCCAGCGAACCGTTATTCAGAAGTGGCACCAAAAATCAAAGCATTATGTGCTGAATATGGTATCCACTATAACGAAGCCAGTTTTATGAAGCAGTTTTCGACCGTTTGGGTTCGCGTTGCAAAATGCTCTGTACCAAACGAATGGCATGCACAAATTGCAGAAAAAGTGCAAAGCGCAAAATCTATATTGAATGGTGTAAAAGCCCAGTTCTTTTAATCACTTTTCTTTAACAGCATCATATTGATGTTTCTTAACCAGTTTGGTACTCCTCAATAACTTTGGATGGGTTATTGAGGATTTTTTTATCTGAGCTTCTTATACATATCAACTTAATTGTAGATTGTCTTGGATCTAGTAATATTAGTTTCAATAAGCTTAAAAAATGCCAATACCTTATCAAATTCAAGTATTTTAAAATATTTGATTCATTAGAATAATTAAGTAATACATTATATTTTATGGATAAAATGTGAAGAATCCTTTTCAAAAAAACACTCATACAAAACAGACTTGGTACGGCTGAAACGCTTTGTCTACAACAACTCGCTAAACTTTAGGAAGGTTCTTTTTATAATGGCGGCGTCTTAACATTCAGGGTCTTAGTTTTGAAATATCTTAAATATTTTTCAGGAATCTCCTTATTATTGCTATTAACCGCTTGTAACACCACTGAAGCGCCAGCTCCAGATTATCAGGGCAACTGGAAGAACACTCTGGAAAATCCAAAACTTGAAAATATCCTGGTAATTGCTAAAAATG
This sequence comes from Acinetobacter sp. UBA3461, assembly GCF_002381195.1. Lineage (NCBI taxonomy): Bacteria > Pseudomonadati > Pseudomonadota > Gammaproteobacteria > Moraxellales > Moraxellaceae > Acinetobacter > Acinetobacter sp. UBA3461. Next base: position 99,929 of record NZ_DFRO01000025.1, read on the forward strand.
GTGAAAATTATCTGATTACCAATACCATCAAAGATAAGGAAACCGGTAAAACAGAGAAAAAGAACCCGATGCCCGCGGCTGTAAATGAAAATGGCATGCTTCAGCTGAATGCAGGGGCAGGAATGGTCGATTTTGTAATTGATGAGAAAACTGGCAACCTTGTAGGGTCAGGTTCAGTCTACCAAAAAGCCAAATAATGCTCTAATCTAATCCGTTTAGAAATAACAACATAGATGTCATGAAATGGAATTATTCATGACATTTATTTATATAGATATTTAAGCAATATGCCCTAATAATTCGGTAAAATCCTGCACAAAATAATTTGCTCTGGCTTTAATCAGCTCGATTTCATGAGCAGAATACTGATCATAAATTGCCACTACCTCTATTCCTGCATTATTCGCAGCTTCTACACCAATTAAAGAATCTTCAATAATCAGGCAATCTTTGGCTTCAATTTTGAAATGCTCAAGAACATTCAGATAAATTTCTGGATGTGGCTTGATGTTCTGGACATTTTCGCGGGTGAGGATTAAGGCAAAATCATCATCAAAGCTGATTTTAGCGTTAATATTTTGATTATTGTCCTGATAACGTTGCACATTGAATAAACTAGTGGTTGTGGTTAAGGCCAATGGAATCTCTTGTTTTTTCAGGGCCTGGATTATAAGTTCCGCCTGAGGTTTTAATTCGACCACATGATCCAGAAGATGTCGTGAAATACTGTAACGGCGGTTTTTGACGTCTTCTTTGTTTAGTTCAAAACCGTATAGTTCTTTTAAATAACCACAATATTCCAGATAAGGATCAGGCAAATGTCGAAAGGCTGTCAACTGTAGATCCCGCTGCTGCTGGATCAATTTTAAATTGGCTTTTATACCGGAAAACTCATAAATCAGGGCAGCATCGACCTGATTCCAAATGCCTACAGAATCAATCAACGTACCATCCAGATCAAAACAGACTAGCTTTTTGTTCTGAAACATGACACTTTTCCCTTAATTTCCACAGTCTATTCTGTGCGGCTGAGTATATAACATGCGACTTAAGTGTTTCAGCTGAAATAAAAGATAAGGGTTATCCATTTTACATGAAGTGGTATTTGATAGAGTTGCATATCGGGTAAACAGTATTTTTATTGCAAAACACATCCTGAATGATCATACAGATAGTTACAAAGTGTTATATTTGGACATTGGCACTAGATCAAATTACGCGGATGATAGGATCCGCCAAAATGATTAAAAAATTGAAGGAAATGTGTTTCTGTGTTTGAACTTGACTGTAAATTGCTTAGCATCTTTTATTATGTCTACAAATTTAAGAACGTCTCCCATGCAGCCGATTATCTGGATATGAGCCAACCGACGGTGAGTAATCTGCTCAATAAAATCCGTCAGCATTATAATGATCCTTTATTTTTGCGTATTGGCAATGAAATGCTGCCGACGGATCTGTCAAAGCAGCTATTTCCTTTGGTCAGTGAAGCGCTGAGTAAAGTCGAAACCATTAATAATTTTACTATTGATTTTGATCAGACCACATCCCAGCAGCGTTTTACTCTGGCGATGACCGATGTATCGCATCTGGTTTTGTTGCCAAAAATTTCACAATATCTGAAACAGCACGCTTCGCATATTCGTCTGAATGTACGTCCAATTACTTCAGAAACCAGCTATCAAATGGCCAATGGAGAAATTGATCTGGCTTTAGGTTTTCTGCCGAATCTGGAAAATGGTTTCTATCAGCAGAAATTGTTTGAACAGTATTATGTGGTGATTGCAGCCAAAGACCATCCACGGCTGGTTGGCGACAGTCTGACTATTGAAGAGTATTTGCGTGAAACGCATATAGATATTGATGCCGGGATGGGACATTACCATATTGAAAACGAATTGCTGAATCTAGAACTCAAGCGAGACATTCTGATGCGCTTGCCAAGCTATTTAGGCGTAGGACTGGTGGTGCAGGAAACCGATGCAATTGCGACTGTGCCTTATTATTTGAGTGAAGTATTACTATCGCGTGGCAATCTCAAGATTTTTAATGCGCCGATTGCATTCCCGACCTATTCTGTGAAGCAGTATTGGCACATGTCCTGTCATCATAAAACCAGTCATCAATGGTTACGCAATATATTGCATGAGATTTTAAGTAAATAATCCTGCAGCTATAGACCCGGACTTAGTCCTCATCTATAGATTTTAAAATCCCGGCCTATGCTGGGATTTTTGTGTTTTGGTGCATCTTGATGCCTATAACAGATTCTTGCACCTGAATTGATCAGTTAAAACCCCAAAAAGTATTACTAAATGGAAAAACAGTATTACTAAATTGGCACAGCCTTTGCATCTATCTATTCAATCATTAAGTGATCTAGGGTTCCGATACATGAAATTTCATGTAGGTCTGCGACCGAGAGTTCACGGCGAAAGGAAACACCAATCGCTACACGGAGGGATAAAAGCCCGGGAGGTAAACCGTAGAAGATTGGGATGGATGCATATGAGCACAATAACTTATCACGAAGATCAAGTCCTTTGGACGGAACGTTTACCGGGTGGACACCACTGGTCAGCACGTATTCAGCGTGGTGCAGTATTACAACTTAAATCTTTAGGCAAAAATGCCAATGTGGCACTGTATTGTGTCAATAGTGAGGACAAACTCGAACGCTATAACATGCCAGACAGCTTAAAAGGGCAACACACGGCATTTTTAAGTACAGGACATATCCTTGCATCTGACCTGGGTCGCGCGATGATTTCCATTGTCAAAGATAATCATGGTTGGAACGATGCCTTTTGTGCACCAAGTACCGCACCGCAAATTGAAGCACAGTTTGGTACGAAGACCTTCCAGGATGCCCGCAACGACATGTACCGTAATGCTAAAGACAGCCTACTTTTAGAGATGACCAAATTTGGTTTATCCGCCACTGATCTTAGCAATACGCTCAATTTATTCTCAAAAGTTCAACCGGATGACAATGGCAATTTAACTTATGTGAAGTGTGACAATACCGACCAAGTAATTGAACTACGTTTTGAAATGGATTGTTTGGTGTTTTTATCCAGCGCACCACATGCCTTAGACAATTCGACTGAATATGCACCTGCCGATATTCAATTATCTTTATTTAAGGCTTTACCTTTAGGCGACAGCGATGTATGTCGTGATTCATGCCCGCAAAATCAGCGTGCATTCCAAAATAACAATCGTTACTACGCATTAAGCGCTTAATTGGGGGAATACAACATGACTACACTTGTGAATTTAGAAAAATCAGTGTTAAGCGAAGTCTGTCCTGCCGGGGAAGCGTGGATGTGCGAAGTCAAAAAAGGCCAGTATTTCCGTATCGTTGATCTCGAAGGCAACCAGGCGGTGGATACTTTATTCATCTCCGCACATAACCCTGAAGAGCGTTATAGCGCAACCGATACTTTGGCGATGAACCGTCAAATTTATCTCGAAAAAGGCACAACGTTATATACCAACTTTGGCAATAAAATTGCCACCATCAACGATGATAACTGCGGTCGCCATGACACTTTAGGCGGTGCCTGTTCATGTGAAAGTAACACGGTGCGTTATGCCCACGACAAATACCCAATGCACAGTTGCCGTAATAATTTCATGATCGCATTGTCGCAACATCCGATTGCGAAAAAGCATGGTCTGAATGTGCGCCATATCGGTCCAAACATTAACTTCTTTATGAATGTACCGGTGACTTCAGACGGTCACTTAAAGTTTGATGATGGTATTTCTGCACCAGGGAAATATGTGGAAATTAAAGCCGAGATGGATTTGATTGTGCTGATCTCGAACTGCCCGCAACTGAATAACCCATGTAATGCCTATAACCCAACTAAAATTCAACTGATTGTGCGTGAAGGCGAGGTATAAAAAATGTTTAATAAAGTTCTCATCGCCAACCGTGGTGCAATTGCTTGTCGTGTCATTCGTACCCTTAAAAAATTAGGCATCCAATCGGTTGCCGTCTATTCAGAAGCCGACCGTGATTCATTACATGTGACTTTAGCGGATGAAGCGGTATTGATTGGCGATGCTCCTGCAAGCCAAAGTTATTTAAATGTCGATAAAATTTTAGAAGTGGCAAAACAAACAGGCGCACAAGCCATTCATCCCGGTTATGGTTTTCTGTCTGAAAATGCGGAATTCTGTAATCTGTGTGAAGCACAAGGCATTGTGTTCTTAGGGCCAAATGCGGAACAAATGAAAGCTTTTGGCTTGAAACACACAGCACGTGAATTGGCAATTCAAGCCAATGTTCCGTTATTGCCGGGTAGTCAACTCTTGGCTGATGAAGCTGAAGCACTGCTTGAAGCGGAACGTATTGGCTATCCTGTGATGCTGAAAAGTACCGCAGGCGGTGGTGGTATCGGTATGCGTTTGGTGTGGAATGCGGAAGAGCTAAAAGATGCCTACGCAACCGTGTCGTATTTAGCGCAAGCCAACTTTAAAGATGCAGGTTTGTACTTAGAGAAATTCGTGCAAAATGCCCGTCATATTGAAGTGCAAATTTTTGGTGATGGGAACGGTTTAGTCTTGGCTTTGGGCGAGCGTGATTGTTCGGTGCAACGTCGTAACCAAAAAGTGATTGAGGAAACACCTGCACCACATTTAAGCGATGAACAACGTGCCTATATTCAAAATGTTGCGATTCAACTGATGCAGTCGGTGAATTACCGCTCGGCAGGAACAGTTGAATTTGTCATGGATACCGACACGCAAGAATTCTATTTCCTGGAGGTGAATACACGTCTGCAAGTGGAACATGGTGTCACTGAGCAAGTCTTTGGTGTGGACTTGGTTGAATGGATGGTGACTTTAGGCAGTGGCGATTGGGTGGCACCTACATCAAAACTTGAGTCTCAAGGTCATTCGATTCAAGTGCGTCTTTATGCCGAAGATCCAATAAAAAACTTCCAACCAAGTGCAGGCTTGCTCACGCATGTTGAATTTGATGCCAATGCCCGTAATGAAACATGGGTAGAAACAGGCTCAAACGTATCGTCTTTCTATGACCCGATGATTGCCAAAATCATTGTGACTGCGGATGATCGTGATTCAGCGATTCAAGCCATGACCGATACACTGGCTAAAACGCAAGTGGCAGGTATCGAAACTAACCTTGAATATCTACAAAACATTATCGACTGCGATGTATTTAAAGCCGGTACGCAAACCACACGTTTCTTAAATAGCTTTGAATGGAAAACCCAAAAGATTGAAGTGCTACAAGCCGGTATTCAAACCGCCGTGCAAGATGTCACAGGGCGTTTGGGTTATTGGGATGTCGGTGTGCCACCTTCTGGTGCGATTGATCCATTGTCGCTCAATGTCGCCAACCAACTGCTTGGCAATGCCCATAACACCGCAGGGCTGGAATGTACACTACAAGGTCCGACCTTAAAATTCCATTGCGATAGCCAAATTGTATTGGCAGGTGGTGATATGCCATCGACTTTGGATGGCGTTCAAGTTCCGATGTGGCAAACCGTGAATGTGCGTAAAGGTCAAATCTTAAAATGTGGCAAAATCGCCACAGGTTGCCGTACTTATATCGGTATTAAAGGCGGTCTGAATGTCCCTGAATACTTAGGCTCACAAGCGACCTTTACTCTAGGTCAGTTTGGTGGTCATGCAGGGCGTAACTTATTGATTGGCGATATGCTGCCAATCACGGCATTTACATCGGATGAAGTCAAAGCTTTAAGCGAAGATCAAATCCCGACCTTCTCAAATACCTGGGAAATTGCGGTGATGTATGGTCCACATGGTGCACCGGATTTCTTTACTAAAAATGATATTGATACCTTCTTTGCCAACGAGTTTGAAATTCACTTTAACTCAAGCCGTACCGGTATCCGTTTGATTGGTCCAAAACCGGAATGGGCACGTCAAGACGGTGGTGAAGCGGGTCTGCATCCATCCAATATTCATGATAATGCGTATGCCATTGGTGCGATCGATTTCACCGGTGATATGCCAATTATCTTGGGACCAGATGGTCCAAGCCTTGGTGGTTTCGTGTGTCCTGCGGTGGTGATCAATTCTGAACTGTGGAAACTCGGTCAACTGAAAGCAGGCGATAAAGTGAAGTTTGTGCCTGTGAGCTACCATCAAGCGAAATTGCTGAATGAAAAATATCATGCGCAATTAACTGCTCAAGATACCCAAGCCGTCATGTTTGATGAATCGTTCTATCCTGAAATCAGCACACTGAAATCTGCCATTTTAGATATTTTAAAAGGTCAAAACGGCACGCCTGATGTGGTGTATCGTCCTGCCGGCAATAACTATATGTTGGTGGAATATGGCGAGTTGGTACTTGATTTAAACCTGCGTTTCCGTATTCATGCACTGATGCAATGGGTCAAAGATCAAAATATTCAAGGCATTATTGATCTAACACCGGGTATTCGTTCTCTGCAAATTCACTTTGACTCGACCCAGCTTGATCAGATTGATTTATTGCGTATGCTACAAGTAGCGGAAGAGCAATTGCCTGATGTGACGGAAATGCAAGTGCCATCACGTACCGTGTATTTACCACTAGCCTGGGAAGATTCGCAAACGCAACTTGCCACTGAACGTTATATGCAAACCGTGCGACCTGATGCGCCGTGGTGTCCTGATAACGTGGAGTTTATTCACCGTATCAATGGTTTAGATTCTAAACAAGCGGTCAAAGACATTGTATATAGCACCAATTATTTGGTGATGGGTTTGGGTGATGTGTATTTAGGTGCACCTGTGGCAACGCCACTTGATCCGCGTCAGCGTTTGGTCACCACAAAATACAATCCTGCACGTACTTGGACACCTGAAAATGCTGTCGGTATTGGCGGTGCATATATGTGTGTCTATGGCATGGAAGGTCCGGGCGGTTATCAGTTTGTTGGTCGTACCACGCAAATGTGGTCACGTTACCGTAAAAATGCAGACTTTGAACAAGGCAAGCCGTGGTTACTGCGTTTCTTTGACCAAATTAAATTCTATGAAGTGTCTGAAGAAGAACTGATGCACATGCGTGAGGACTTTAAAGCCGGTCGTTTAAAACTGCGCATTGAAGAAGGCGTATTGAACTTAAAAGAGTACAATGACTTTTTAACTGAAAACCAAGCATCGATTTCAGCATTTAAATCTGTACAACAAGCCAACTTCGATGCAGAACGTCGTCGTTGGCATGAAGCAGGACTTGCAGAATATGTGTCTGAAAGCCTGGATGCGGTAGATGATGGCGAAGGTGTAGAAGTGCCTGAGGGGGGGTGTGCGGTGGAATCGCATATGCCAGGTTCAATTTGGAAAATTGAATGTCAGTCAGGGGATATTGTGGAAGAAGGGGCAACGCTTGCGGTGATTGAAGCAATGAAGATTGAGATTCCGATTATCGCACCTGAGCGTATGCAAGTGGATGCGATTACCATTGAAAAAGGGCAAACGGTAAAAACAGGACAGGTGTTATTTACGTTGGCGCCAGTAGCTTAAAGAATCCTCCCTAACCCTCCTTTTTCAAAGGAGGGAATTTCCTCTCTTTATTCTTGCGCTATATATAGCTCAGGGTTAGGGAAGATTAAGATCATCCATGGTTTTTTATACTTTGAATATTGGTATTCAGGTTAAATATGTGATCAATTAAAAATAATAACTTTAAATAAATATTCATTTTTAATCCCAGCTCCCTAGGGAGCTGGGATTACCTAAAAAAATAAATGAAGAGTTATTACTAACGTCTACATGTTTGGGTATGCGAGCCAATGCCTCACACAACTATCCAGATTACATATTGGGATAGGAGAAAGGCACGGCTTCGCAAGAATTATCCAAATTACATATTTGGATAATTCGGACCACCAGCACCTTCCGGT
>NZ_DFRO01000032.1:0-8158 GCF_002381195.1 Acinetobacter sp. UBA3461
ACGAAGAAGATCATGATCACGCCGTGCGCGGTAAAGATCTGGTCATAGTGTTCTGGGTGCAAGTAACCTTCACCACCACCTTTTGCAAGGAACTGCTGAAGACGCATCATGATCGCATCGGCGAAACCACGCACAAGCATGATAATCGACACGAAGATATACATGATACCGATTTTTTTATGGTCTACAGATGTGAACCATTCGTTCCACAGGTAGCCCCATTTTTTGAAGTAGGTGATACCAGCAACAACTGCGATACCGCCTAAGATCATCATTGCAACAGTAACCAATACGATTGGATCGTAAGGAATTGCATCTGGACCTAACTTACCTAATAAGTTCATGTCTTATTCCCCTTGAGAAGCAGTCGCATGTGCATCAGCTACATGTGCTTCAGAAGCAGCAGCTTCTTCGTGCGCAACACCGTGCTCTGCAGCAGGAGCTGAGTGGTCAGCGCCATGGTAGTTGCTCATGTAGTGATTAATCACAGATTCAAACAAACCTTGCTCTACAGAAGAGTAATAAGTCACTGGATGTGGCTTAGTTGGGTAAGGCTTCATAGCTTCAGCAGCAGCCTTCTCTTCAGGAGTATTTGCTTTTGCGATCAGCGCTTCAATCTGGTGTTTACCACGGTTGCCGTCACGCAGAGATGCGAATTCAGCCTGGTCTAATACAGATTTCTGAACAGCTTCTGGATTTACTGAAGTACCATTACCTGCTTGAACAGCAGAAACCCATTCAGCAAACTGAGCGTCAGTCACAGAGTGAGCGCGGAAGCGCATTTGTGAGAAGCCATAACCAGAATAGTTAGCAGAGAAACCGCGGTAGCCTTCAGCTGGGCTAGTTTCGTCTGCCAACAGGTTCAGGTGAGTTTGCATACCCGCCATTGCATAGATCTGACCACTTAACGCCGGGATGAAGAAAGAGTTCATCGTGAAGTTAGACGTAATACGAAGGCTAACCGGAGTTTTTTCTGGGAAGCGCATTTCGTTAACAGTGGCAATACCTTGCTCAGGATAGATAAAGATCCATTTGAACTGTTCAGCAATAACTTGAACGGTTAATGGAGCCTTGTCAGATTCAAGCGGACGGTATGGGTCGTACTTGTGGGAACCCCACCAAGTTAACCAGGCAAGAATAGCAATAATAATAACTGGGATACCCCAAACTACAATTTCAATTGCAGTAGAGTGTGCCCAAGTAGGTTTATAGTCTGCGTCTTTATTCGATGCGCGATATTTCCAACCGAACCATAATGCCATGATTGCTGATGGAATAACCACCAGAAGCATTAAGTAAATCGCAGTCATCATCAGGCTACTTTGGCCTGCTGCAACTGGACCTTTAGAGTTCAGAAGTACTAAATCACCACCACACCCTGTTAAAAGTGCGGACATCGCAGATAAAGACAATACAGCTAAAATCGTTTGTCTCATTTTACAACCTCGGTGAAGAGTCCCATTCCCTAAATTAATATGGGATAGCGATTAAAGTGTCGCATGATTAAAAAGATTCATTTGTTAACAAAAAATCTTCCTAATCATGAGACACCGCTACGTTGTAGGGCATTATGCCTGATTACAACAAACTAAGCTATATATAAAGAGGCTTTAAATGACTGTAATAAAAACCGATTTTACTGCTCGGGATTGTCGAATATTTATAGTAATTTTATTTTAATTTCAAAGTTATGAGCGAAAAAAGGGATGCAGAGCATCCCTTTAAAGAGAACTTAATTTTATTGCTTGATCACCTTGGTTTTCGCCAGTTTATCGTGCAAAGTCTGACGGTTTTTGCCCAAACCGAAAATCCAGTCCACAAGCGAGAACAATGGAATAAAATAAATTGTAGGCAAAATGAACACGATACTGCGCAAAGTAAAGGCACGCATGAGTGAAGTTTGAGTACCAGTTTCCGCGTCTACAATCTTAATTTTAGTCAGTTTTTTACCAATGCTTTGACCAGATTTTGCAATCAGGTAACCTTGGATAACCAGCATGATCAGCAGATATAAACCTGCTGCTGTCCAAGCCTGAGTAGAGAACATATCCAGCATTTGAGACTGCAATTCCAGCACGCGGTTCTGATCCGCACTGCCACCCATAGCTTGCGTCATGATCTGCTCATTTAGCTGAGTAAAACGCAGTTTTTCTTCAGCTGTGAAGAAGGCAGTCAAAATGAAAGTTGCTGGAATCCAGAGCAGCAGATCGACGAACTTGGCAAAAATACGCGCAGGAATACTCGCCAGTTCAAATGTATTCGCTTTTGGTGCAGGACGTGCATAAGTAGTGGTTTGTGCTGCAGGCTGCTCAAATGGTGCTGCTGGCTCGGCAACTGGTGCAGGTGGAATATAACCTTCAGGTTCATAAACGAATTTACCCTGCGTGAGCTCACCCAAAGCTTTCCATTCGGTCATGCCTTGGTGCCAGGCCAAATCAGTCAATAATACTTGCTGGCTTGCAAGCATCTGATTTAGCTGTTCAAGCGTATATGGTCCAGCTTGTTGATTGTTTCGTGCCAGGTAAATCTGCATAAAGACTGAATCTCAAAATGTACGTTGAAAAGGTTTAGCTTCGATTTTATTGAATTATAGCCATAACACAAACAAAATCTTAAGCTAAACATGCGCATATGTCGGACATTTTTAGGTGAAGTACAACCAAAACAACACAAAATAAAACGAATTTGATTTAGGAAACTAAAAAAATCCAAATTTTTAGCCATCTATATAAAATAAAGTATTCAAGATTGATGGTTTAAAAAATGTAATTTTAATGTAATGACGAAAGATTTTTTGCTGATAAATATCAAAGGGATGATTGGTTAAATCTAATACCTTAAATTCATGTAAAATTTATTACTGAAATAAAAAAGACCCTCATTTGAGGGTCTTTTTTATTTACTGAATTTCCGCTTATTTAGCTTCTTGATCAGCAAGGAAGAACCAGGTATCCAATACTGAGTCCGGGTTTAGAGATACAGATTCAATACCTTGTTCCATTAACCATTTTGCAAGATCTGGGTGATCTGAAGGACCTTGACCACAGATACCTACATATTTACCTGCTTTACGGCAAGCTTGGATCGCCATAGAAAGAAGGACTTTTACAGCAGCGTCACGTTCATCGAACAGGTGAGATACGATACCAGAATCACGGTCTAGACCTAGTGTTAACTGAGTCAAGTCGTTAGAACCGATAGAGAAGCCATCGAAGTGTTCAAGGAATTGATCAGCTAACAGCGCGTTAGTTGGCAATTCACACATCATGATAACTTTTAGACCATTTTCACCACGTTTCAGGCCATTTAATGCCAGTAGCTCAATGACACGTTTCGCTTCGTTTACAGTACGTACGAAAGGAATCATAATTTGTACGTTGGTCAAACCCATTTCGTCACGAACTTTTTTCAGTGCACGGCATTCAAGTTCGAAGCAGTCACGGAAGTTGTCAGAAACGTAGCGGCTTGCACCACGGAAGCCCAGCATCGGGTTTTCTTCTTCTGGTTCATACAACTTGCCACCGATCAGGTTCGCATATTCGTTTGACTTGAAGTCAGACATACGTACGATCACTGGTTTGTCAGCGAATGCAGCAGCAAGGGTAGAAATACCTTCAACCAGTTTTTCTACATAGAACTCGATTGGAGATGCATAACCCGCAGTACGCGCCATCACAGCAGCACGCGTTTCACGAGGCAGACTGTCAATGTTCAGCAATGCTTTAGGATGTACACCGATCATGCGGTTAATGATGAACTCAAGACGAGCAAGACCAATACCTTCGTTTGGAATTTGTGCGAAGTCAAATGCACGATCTGGGTTACCTACGTTCATCATGACTTTGAATGGAAGTTCAGGCATAGATTCGATTGAGTTCGTTTGAACTTCAAAATCAAGCGCGCCTTCGTAGATAAAACCAGTATCACCTTCAGCACAAGATACAGTCACTTCCTGACCGTCTACCAGTACTTCAGTTGCATTACCACAACCAACGATTGCTGGAACACCCAGTTCACGTGCAATGATTGCAGCGTGACAGGTACGACCACCACGATTGGTTACAATTGCAGCAGCACGTTTCATCACTGGTTCCCAGTCCGGGTCAGTCATGTCAGATACAAGTACATCACCGTCTTGTACTTTGTCCATTTCTTTAATAGACGTTACGATGCGGACTTTACCAGAACCGATACGTTGACCAATTGAACGGCCTTCACATACTACCGTACCTTTCTGTTTCAACAGGTAACGTTCCATCGTACCAACGTTTTCACGGCTTTTTACAGTTTCAGGGCGTGCCTGAACGATGTACAGTTTGCCGTCATCACCGTCTTTTGCCCACTCGATGTCCATTGGCGCACCATAGTGTTTTTCAATGATCAGTGCTTGTTTAGCTAGTTCTTGAAGTTCCTGGTCATTTAAAGCGAACTGTTGACGTTCAGCTTTTTCAACATCTACCACAACTACTGATTTACCAGCAGCGCCTTCTTCACCATAAATCATTTTCTGGTGTTTAGAACCAAGATTACGACGAAGGATTGCGTGCTTACCAGCATTTAGAAGTGGTTTAGAGATATAGAATTCGTCAGGGTTAACTGCGCCCTGTACAACCATTTCACCCAGACCGTAAGAAGCGGTGATGAATACTGCATCACGGAAGCCTGATTCAGTATCCAGTGTGAACATTACACCAGCTGCGCCAGTTTCAGAGCGAACCATACGTTGTACGCCAGCAGAAAGGGCAACCACGTCATGGGCAAAGTTTTGGTGTACACGGTAAGAGATTGCGCGATCATTGTATAAAGATGCGAAAACTTCTTTGATCGCGATCAATACATTGTCGATGCCACGGATGTTCAAGAAAGTTTCTTGCTGACCAGCAAAAGACGCGTCTGGTAAGTCTTCTGCAGTTGCAGATGAACGAACGGCAACCGCAATGTCAGGGTTGCCGTTAGAAAGTGCGTCAAATGCTGCACGAACTTCTTGTTCTAATGCTGCAGTAAGCGGAGTTTCTACAATCCATTGGCGAATTTTAGCGCCAGTTTCAGCAAGAGCGTTTACGTCATCAACGTTTAGGCTAGCAAGCTCTGCATTGATTTTAGCGTTTAGGCCGCTTTGCTCGAGAAATTCACGATATGCACCAGCAGTTGTTGCAAAACCACCTGGTACAGATACGCCAGCGTTTGCTAGGTGGCTGATCATTTCGCCCAAAGATGAGTTTTTCCCACCAACAAGCTCAACATCGTGTTTCCCTAATTTTTCCAGACCAATTACGCGCGCTTCCAAAGTTGTTACTCCACTTTTGCAGTATTAATCATTATCTTGGCATGAGAGTATAGCAAATCACCTAGGTGGATGATTTTACTAAGCGACAGTCATGTAAGATCGGTTTACTATAAAGATTATATAGTACGAAGACAAATGTTTGAGGAGAATTTTAATGTCGGAAGGTAAACAGATAAAGCGTAGTGTTTTCTTCATTTCTGATGGTACTGCGATCACTGCAGAGACGCTGGGACACTCACTTTTGGCACAGTTCCCTCATGTCGATTTTGATATACATATCATTCCCTATATAAGCTCCGAAGAAGCTGCGACCAATGTCGTAGCCGAGATCAATGCACGTGCCCACGAGGAAGGACAGAAACCACTGGTTTTTGATACTTTGGTGGACCCATATGTGCGTGATATTATTAATACGGCAAATGCAGTAAATCTTGATGTATTTGAAGGGCTTATTAGTAAACTTTCCGAAGAGCTAGGCACGGATCCAACGACGCTGGTAGGACAAACTCATGCGGTAACCGACTCTGCCTCCTATAAAGCGCGTATTGATGCTGTACATTTTGCCCTGGATAATGATGATGGCGCGCGTACTCGCCATTATGACAAGGCCGATCTGATCCTGATTGGGGTATCACGTTCTGGTAAAACACCGACTTCGATTTATCTTTCTCTGCAGTTTGGAATTCGTGTTGCAAACTACCCACTGACTGAAGAAGATCTGGATGATAACCGTCTGCCAGCTGTGCTGCGCCCGCATAAAAACAAGCTTTTCGGCCTGATGATTGATGCTGATCGTCTTGTGGCAATCCGTACGGAACGTAAGGCAAATAGCCGTTATGCCAGCTTTAGTCAGTGCCAGATGGAACTGCGGGCGATTGAAGGAATTTACATTTCTGAAGGCATTAAATATCTGAATGTGTCCGAGATGTCGATTGAAGAAATCTCGACGCGTGTACTGCAAATGACCGGTTTAAAACGTCGTATTGGATAAGCCCATATTTAATGGAGTCAAAGCTGGTTTTTGGCTCCATTGGTTATCAATATTTTATATATTAAAATAATTAATCATAGAAATTAATGATGATAGAATAGTTGAAACCAATCAGTAGTATTTCGCTGCGAAATACCTCATAGAAAAAATATAAACGTATTTAGATGCTAAAATTGTATAAAAAGCGATCAATAGAATTTAGGGCTTTATTCTTTTTTAGTATTTTTTATGAAATATATATCAAAAAAAAATAAATAGATTTTTATTTAAAAGTTTGAATAATGACATCAACCGGATAATTTTCACCATGTATGCAATGAATTGCATGATCAGAAATTTTCAGAATTGGCCAGGTAATAAGCTGACAGTTTTCACGTTGCAGGGCGATATAGAAGCTATCTGACTTAAAGTAATGACGATTAGCGGCTGCCAGATTAGGCATGAGCTGGCGTCTTAACCAGGGATTTTTGACCTGCTGTTCTAAAAAGCGTAAAGACAATAACCCTTTAATCCGGTTACTAATGAGATTTTTATTTTTGCTGATCAGCGGATGATTCAATACGCGTTGAAGCGTGCGGCTGGTACTCGGCATCACAAATTGCGGTTCAATCTGAAAGACTTTAACAGATGCCGCTTGCTGGCAAATACGGTCAAGATGACTCACACTAAACTGGTCAAGCCCAATTACTGCCACATTTAGATCCTGAAAATCCATATCTTTAAGGGCAGCAGAGTCGACTTTAGTCCCATTAAAGCTTGTAAAGTGTTCAGGGTTATTTTGAAAAATACCGGCACTTGTATCCTGCTTAACGCCCATATTGATATCCTGTAATTATTTAATTTTTATTCTGTTGTGATAGATATAGACAATATCGGCAGGGGCGTAAAGTTACTTTCATGGAATCTCGAGTCATCAATAATTCGACATTTTAAAATCCACTTCAGTTATGGATTTTGGGAATTAGATCTCTTTCATAAATCAAAAAACGACCTATCTATTGCTGATTATTTGTACCGAAGAATCTTAAACATTCAGGCATAATCTTTGAATGAAATACATCGATTCAAAGAAGCTTTCTGAAACACAGTTTAAGCGATATACCGGCATCTCATGGTCAACCTTTAATTTAATGGTTGAGCAATTGAAAATGCATGTTCCTGCCAAAGGTAGACCACCTAAATTAAGCCTAGAAGATCAGATTCTCTTATGCTTAAGCTATTGGCGTGAATACCGAACATTATTCCATGTCGCAACAAGTTATGGCGTGTCAGAGCCTACTGCTTCAAGAATTGTCCGCCACGTAGAAGATTGCCTGATCAAGTCCAATCTATTTAATTTACCCAAGAGTTTGCCTGAAGGCGAAGGTATCGACTGGAATGTGGTGATCGTAGATGCCACAGAAATTCCAATACAAAGACCTAAAAAAACAGAAGAAAAGCTATAGTGGTAAGAAGAAGGCACATACTTTTAAAGTTCAAGCCATTATCCATTATAGAACACAGCAAGTTCTGAGTTTATGCACGAGTCGTGGTGCTGTGCATGATTTCGAGCTTTTCAAACGCAATTTGAATCAGATTCCTGCAGGTGCCTTTATCCTTGTAGATAAGGGTTATCAAGGGATTTACACAGTGTATCGAAATAGCCTATTGCCATTAAAAGCAAAAAAACGTTGCAAACTAGATCCTGAGCTAAAGCTTTACAATCGAGAAATTAACAAAAGAAGAATTGGCATTGAGCATGTATTTGGCAGTTTGAAAACCTTCAAAATCCTTACTGAGCGATATCGCAATCGAGGAAAAAGATTGGGATTGAGGTTCAATCTAATTGCTGGGATCTATAATTTGGAACTGAGTAAAAAATGATTTATGAAAGAGGTCTA